>CACFAY010000054.1 GCA_902564345.1 uncultured SAR324 cluster bacterium | reverse complement strand
GTGCGCTCTGAAATTCCCAGCAGGGTTCGTTTGATATCTGGATGGATGGTTGCAGAGAGGACGGGTCTTTTTTCATAGTCGTCCCTTCTGGGTACACGGATGTTTCTTATATTCATAGTATTCTCTCCTTCAATTATCTTCTAGGGTGGTTAAAATCCCTCAAAAATCAACAATTCTTAGCAATTGCTTTGCATCAATTTAAAATGATCTCAGGGCATTTGAAAATGATCAATCAAAGATTCCCCCTTAAATATTAAGTGTTTGGAGATGAGACTTTGTCTATGATTCCTTCTCATATCAAAGAAAAAACTACTATTTACCATCAAATAGTCGGATTTGCTATGAAGTACAATGGAAGAGGGTGTGGATGATCAGGAGAATATACGCAGAATTATGGAAAATAGTTGCGTTTAGCAAAACCTTTGAGTTTTTGAGTAACCTTTGAGTGATTTACTCAAAAGTATTGTTTAATGATTTCATGTGTTTACGCCGAAAAACGGGGTTTTTTGAGTTTTTGAGTAGTTTGCGTTTCTTTTTTATTCAAATATACTTTCTTTGAAATTGATAAGGGGGTACTCAAAAGCTCAAAAGTACTATAATTATAGTATATAATATATATATAAAATATATATATATATTATATACTTAGCCTGTAGGAGTAGAGGAAAAATTCTTTTGAGTAAACTACTCAAAACTACTCAAAACTACTCAAAAGAAACGGCAATTTTTGCCGGCCGCTAATTTGTCCGCGGCCTTTATGTGAGCTATAAAATATTTTTCAATTTATTGCTTCAACTAGGCGAGACTCCCTGATTCGCGCTTCAATCCATTCTTTGATTTCAGAACTTATCCACCCAACTGCTCTTGATCCCAGATTTATTTGCTGTGGAAACTTCCCCTGCTCCATTCTCAGGTAGATAGTTGATCTTGAAAGTCCTGTCATTTCAATTACATCTTTTAGTCTTAGAATTTGATATTCCATAATTAGCTCCGAATATATTGTTCTAGTTAAAAAAAATTAAAAGCAGAGACTGCTTAAATTATTTACCTCAATTATTCATCAATAACTCATTTCATTTTTTAATTGAGCCTTTGACTTAAGAGAGTCGAGATGATCAGCGAGCCACTGCAAGGTGATACGTCTCTCGCTTAGATATTCAGCTCGATTGTAGGCGGCCCTAACCTTGTTTGAATCATTATGGGATAGCAGGTGTTCAATTACGTCAGGATTATGTCCCTTTTCATTGAGTAGTGTCGACATGGTCGCTCTAAGTCCGTGAACTGTTGCACGCGAATGATAACCCATCCGATACATTGACATGAGCATGGTATTCTCGCTCATTGGCATATTAGGTTTGTTGGCCTGATGAAAGATGTACTTTTCACCTCTAGTAAAGCGCCTAACCTCACCTATCAACTCACAAGCCTGCCTGGATAGGGGAACAACATGCTCTTGTTTCATTTTCATCTTTTCTTCAGGAATCCTCCATAGGGGCTCCTGATTTTCTAGATCTAAATCATCCCAGATAGCAAAGCGAACCTCTGATGTTCTTGCCATGGTCAGTATGAGAAACTTAAGCGCAATTTTTGTAATTATCTCGCCTCGATAATTTTCAAGCTTCACCAAGAACTCAGGAAGCTCTTTTTGTGAGATTGCATTGAATTTCTTTTTCTGAGGCGCGGCCAGTGCACCTTTTAAGTTTAAGGCGGGATTGTTTTCACAATACATTTTAAGATTTGCATAACTGAAGATGGCTCCGCACTTCTGTCTCAGGCGTCTTGCCGCCTCCAGTTTGCCTTGTGCTTCAGCTTTTTTAAGTACAGATAGTATTTCAGGGGAGTTTATGTCCCCAATGGGCCTCTTTTCCAAGTCAGGTAGGAGATGGATTTCAATTGAGCGTTTGACGTCATCAAAATAGGAACTCTTCCATTCCTTCTGTTTCATCTCCAGCCATTCATTCGTCACCAAACCGAATGTGTTCCCATAGGATTCCCTGAGTCCCAGTTTTTGTTTTTTCTTATTGGCTGATGGATCTTGGCCATTCGCTAAAAGCTTCTTAGCCTCATTCCTTTTGTCCCTTGCCTCGCTCAGGCTGACATTTGGCCAGACTCCAATGGACAAAAGTTTCTCCTTTCCCAAAAAACGGTACTTCAGTCTCCAGTACTTACTACCGTTGGGGTGCAGAAGCAGGAAGAGTCCTTTCCCGTCTGAGAGCTTTTTGGGTTTCGAACTTGGCTTGGCTTTTCGAACTCCAAGTTCGGTTAGTTTGTCTGAAGGCAATCTATTTTTTGATTTGGGGGTGCATTTATAATTATTGAATTATTTACCCCCAATTGTACCCCCATTTGAGAGCAACAATCAATAGGAAATTATTGGAATTTATTGGAAGAGATAAATTTATTACCAGTCTGTGAGCAGCCTGGCAGGGATTTTTAGGATTTTATGGGAAGATATAAAATTAAGCGATGGCGGAGAGAGAGGGATTCGAACCCTCGGTACGGTTGCCCGCACACGTGATTTCCAATCACGCACCTTCGGCCACTCGGTCATCTCTCCTTAGCAGAAACAGTCCCACCAAATAAGCCTTTAGGAGCAGCCAATTTTAAACTAATGAGGCTTTCCCGTGCAAGCTTTTTGCAAATCTAAGTTCAAATCTAGCGAGCTTTTCACGTTCTTTTGCTTGTCTTACATTTGCAGTCTTTGTATGCTTAGTAGTATTATTTCATAAAAATTTTATAAAAAAATGTATGAATTTACTCTCTTACAATCACAATATTTCATCATTGTTTATCCTTAGTGGGAGACTATATCAGAAAAATATAATTCCGATTATGTTTTTGACAGCAGTATTGGTTGCACCGGCATTCCTTATTGGTTACGCAGGTATGAGTGAAGTTGAAAGTATAGTTTTCTTCCTTTCTATTAGAGTTTTGGAAGCGGGGATCACGCTAGGAATTATAGGCATAGCATTTGGTAAATATTTCCCTTCACTTGGAATTCTCCGTATATTTCGCTCTATTACTCTACTTGGTGCTGTTCATGTTGCTATACTGCAATACCTGCTTTTTATAACTGGCGTGATGGGGCTTACTCTTCCTTTTCCATTTAATATTCTTATAATAGCACTATGGTTAGGGGGTATGCTACTAACATCCATGTCACAGCCTGTATTCATTGTTGAAGGAGGTCGAGGAATAAGGGCGATGATAAGAAGTATACAATTGGCACGCAGTGATTTATCACGTGTATTTTTTGTAGTTGTTTTGAGCACCATATTGCAGTTTATTGTTTTTGCAGCTTTTTTCACTCTTTTCATGCCAGAATTGAATTTAAATGCTGAACAAAACCAAAGTAATTCAATACCAATATTAATGACAGAAATACTAAATGATCCTAAAGTTCACTTGGCAATACGTTGGTCACAATATCTAGCATCTCTGCTGTTCTATCCATTTGCTTCACTGGTTACTGGATTACTTTATTTCGATCTGGCTAGCCGGCAGCAGACCCTTGATGTTGATAAACTAGGACAATTCTCTAGTCAAATGTTTGGTACAAGTCTATCTAAGACTGAAGAATCTAATAAAAATGATAATGATGAAATCATTGAGCCAGACAAGGTGGAAGCCATTGATCCTGAAAAAGCTAAACAAGATAATGACAAATGAAAATTCACTCTGCTGAATTTCTGCTGAGTGCATCAACAACTAAAGAATTCCCTGCAGGAAAACTCCCTGAGATTGCTTTTGCTGGTCGTTCTAACGTAGGCAAATCCACACTGATAAATTCTCTTTTAAATAGAAAGAAACTGGTTAAAACAAGTGCAACTCCGGGGAAAACTCAGTTGATAAATTTTTTCAATATTAATGAAAAATTTTATTTTGTTGATCTCCCCGGTTATGGTTATGCAAAGGTACCAGAAAGTGTTCGGTGGAAATGGCAGAATCTTGTTGAAACTTATTTAAGTGAGCGTAAAAATCTTAAGAATGTAGTACTTATTATTGACTGCAGGCACAATCCGACTCTACATGACAAGCAATTGCTGGAGTGGCTAGAATATTACAAGCGGCCATCACTGATTGTAGCAAGTAAAATTGACAAATTAAAGCGCGGACAGGTTCAAAAACATCTACAAAGAATCAAAAAAGATCTTTCAATTAAATCTACTCCAGTAGGACATTCTTCTGTTCAATATGGTAGGAGGGATGAGATTTGGAAAAAACTAGCTTTCTATATTGAATCTTGAGAATGAGCAAAAATCTCACTAAAGCAGTAAATTCTAAGTTATATTGAATATATAGTTTAAGAAGCAGAATTTACTATTTCTGTCTTTGAAAAGAAATAAGCAATTTCAACAGCTGCGTTTTCAACACTGTCTGACCCATGAACCGTATTTTCACCCAGACTCTCTGCATATTCTCGTCTAATGGTTCCTTCCTTTGCCTCGGCAGGATTAGTTGCTCCCATTATTTCCCTGTGGTGTGTAACAGAATTCTCACCCTCAAGAATTGATACCAGTACTGGTCCAGAGCTCATAAATCTGGTCAGTTCACCGAAGAAAGGGCGTTCACTGTGAACGGCATAGAAACCTTCTGCCTCAGATATGGTCATATGAATCATTTTGGTAGCAACAATATTCAGGTTATTTTCTTCAAATCGACCTAGAATTTTACCAACAATGTTTCGTCTAACTCCGTCTGGCTTGATTATAGATAAAGTTCTTTCAATTGCCATAATTATTTAAATTAAATTGTTATTGTTTTTTCATTGGGTTTATTATCAGATCCAAGCTCTGATTTGTAAAAATTTAATGTGTTAACTTGACAAATATTTATGTGAGTGTACAGAAGTTTTTCAACAACTGCAGCCCAGCATTTTGACTTTTTTCAGGATGAAACTGTACACCCCACAAATTATCTTTAGAGACAACTGAAGTAAAATCATATCCATAATTAGTGGTTCCTAGAACATGATCGCTGTTTATAGCCTCCAAGTGATAGGAGTGAACAAAGTAAAAGTACATTTCATCAGAAACATCCTTGAACAGTACATTTTTTTTTTGCTGTTTAACAGAGTTCCATCCAATTTGAGGGATTTTTAGTTTATGACTGAAACGTTTTACCTCCCCTTGAATCCATCCTAATCCTTCATGTATCCCATCTTCTTCACTGTTATCCATTAACAATTGTGCACCCACACAAACTCCAAGCATTGGAGTCCCTGACAAAACTTTTTCGTGCAGTGCTTCAAGCATTCCAGAATGTTTTAAATGATTCATTGCCGGTTTAAATGCCCCAACTCCCGGTAGCAGGATTCGGTCCGCTTTTTTTACTTCATCTGCATTGGAGACAAGTTTACTTTTAACTCCGCTATAAGCCAAAGCATTTTTAAGATTATTTAGATTACCCACATTGTAATCAATGATTACATTCATTGGAATCAGAGAATTCCTTTGGTTGACGCTACTCCACTACGACGGGGATCAATTTCAACAGCCTGCCTTAAAGCTTTTCCAAATGCCTTAAAAAGCCCTTCACATTTGTGATGATCGTTTATTCCATAAAGAATTGACATATGCAGCGTCATCTTTGAAGTCATAGCGAATGATTTAAAAAAATGCCTGATCATCTGAGTGTCCAGATTACCTATAGATGCATGTAAAAATTCTCCAGAAAAAACAAATTCAGGTCTGCCAGAAAAATCAAGTGCAACCCTTAGAAGAGCCTCGTCCATTGGGACATAGGAAAAACCGTATCGAACAATTCTTTTTTTTTCACCTATTGCATTCTCAAGCGCACTTCCAAGAGCTAGGGCTATATCTTCAGTTGTATGATGGGCATCAACTCCTAGATCACCATTGCAAATTAATTTCAAATTAAATAAACCATGAAAAGTCCATAAATCTAGCATATGGTCTAGAAATCCAATTCCAGTTTTTACATCTGATTTTCCCGAACCATCAATGTTAAGTTCTAACTTTACTTTAGTTTCACTGGTTATTCGTTCAATCTTTGTAATTCTTTTTTGTTTCATAAATCACCTTCTTGATTTAAAAATGAGAAATCAAAATGAGTAAGTAAGTCTACCTGCAAAATGAAAGATCAGATTTTTCTCTCCTGTTGAAGCGGTGTGGTCATTATAACTGAAAGCTTCAGAAGGAGCGAATGCATTAATATCAAGGTCCAGTTCAGCATGGTTTATTATCTTCATAGTGAATGTATTATCCCATTCATTCCCAATCATGGTTGATTTGTTCCCAAGTAGGTCAATTACTGGTTTGAGGCGTTTTAGCTGATACAGTCCAAAACGATACACAGAAGTTGTTTCGGGAATGTTATAACGGTAGCGTAGTCCGTTCATTTGCGTATTGTTTATGGAGTGTCCTAGTCCTGTGCCGCTATTAAGTTCAGGACTGCCTCCGTTGAAGTAAAACTGTGTACCTTGGTAAGCGCCAGGTACAATTTCAAAATATCCTTCAAGATTTCGTTTGTAATTAGAACCATCTCTGCTGCTGTCATCTAACTGATTATCTCCCTGTGCTATCATGGTGATAAATGTAAATTGATTTCCATCTCTTTTCCAGCTGATTTGTAATTCGGCTGCTCCGCCGGAAATATTTCTAGACTCCAGATTATGCCTATCATTATAGAGGAAATAATTTCTATTGCCCTGATTAGAAATAATATCAGCGTAAACAAGCCAAGTAGGTGTTTCCCAATTTATTCGCATTCCAAAATATTCTTGCTCATGAGCATTGTAGTAAATCGGTTTGCAATCAGAATTCAATGTATAATCATTGAGAATTGAACTGCAACTGCTTCCTGATTGGAAACCACTACTTTCAAGACTGGCTATAGAACTATCAGAAATGCGTGTACCAGGCACATTGTTGAGTCCTAAGGGGACATCATGTTCAGTATATTTTATACGAAATAATTCAAACCGTAGGGAATCAATAATTTCTCCTTGTGAATCTACTTCATGCCAGAATGGGTAATCCAAAGAAAAGAAATAAAGCCAGTCAGCATCTGCAGAGGAGAGCTTCATAGCCCCAATTTCATAACACCAAGTTCCTGCTTTACAGCGCTGCGAAAAGCCACTGAGAATTCCTGAGAAGACTTTACCCCTACGATCACCTATGTTAATGGCATGTTTACCTAATTTTGTTTTTTCATTAGGATTTCTGTTTAATTCCAAATACGATTGTCTTGCTGTTAGATTTGCTGCTTGTGATTCAGATCCAGTTATACGTGAAGTTCTAGATTCTCTAATATCTGATTGATAAATTGGTTCTTGATTGGTTGCAATTTCAAGGTTTAAGGAAATTACTTTGTGAATAGTTGAACGCAGATGAATACGTAGGTCTTGGTCAAAAGCAAATTCTTCAGGCGAATTGGTTTCTGATCGAGATTCAGGTAAAGACTCTGAATGAATCTTTGACGTTCTAAATCTATATTCCCCTGAGAGTTTTAAACCTGGAGAAAATGTTAGATGTTCTTCGCGTTCAGAAACATCTCCTCTTTCTAAGGGTATAAAATTAGCCTGAGCATACGTAAAATGAACGTCTGCTAAAAGAAACATCAAGATTAAGGCTGTAATGATTAAACCTAGTCGGATTACATAAATCCGAAAAC
>CACFAY010000053.1 GCA_902564345.1 uncultured SAR324 cluster bacterium | reverse complement strand
TTATTTCCTGCACCAATTATGGTTATCAGCAGGTTTTGTGGAAAAGAAGATAATCGAATATTTCTTTCAGAACTGGGAGTAACAGATTTTTTAATAAAACCATTTGCTAAATTTGATCTAAAGCATGCTCTTACTAAATTTAGAAATGATCATTATCGCCAGAAGGAGCTAGAAGAGGTATTAATAGAAGCAGATACTGACAAACTTACTGGATTAGCAAACCGTAGAAAATTGGACGAATTCCTTGAAGCATTAGTGACCATTTTTCAAGAGGGAAAGCAGTCATTTTCATTAATTATGGCCGATGTGGATCATTTCAAATATTATAATGATGCCCACGGACATCAGATGGGAGATCTGGTTCTAAAAAGTCTTTCCTCAATACTAAAAAATAGCATTAGGAAAGGAGACCTAGCAGCCAGATTCGGGGGAGAAGAATTTGTTATTATATTGCCAAATTGCTCTAAGAAAAATGCAGTATTGATAGGGAAAAAGCTTCGCGATGCAATTAATGATGTAAAAATCAAGCACCAAGAACAACAGCCGATGGGAAAACTAACCTGTACTTTTGGTATAGCAACATACCCCGATGATGCCAATACCAAAGAACATTTACTTAAAAGAGCTGATGAATGTCTATACGATGGGAAAGCAAGTGGTAGAAACAAAGTAGTTGCTGCTTAAATTTTATAAAAATTATTTAACTTTTATTTTTTCTGTAACAATTATAAAGATCTTGCAAAAATACCATATTTCCAAAATAATATATATATAACTAAGTAATAGTTTTGCTCTTATTGAAGAAATAGAGACAAGTTGCATTAGAAATAGATTGTATTTTAATAATGAAAACAAAATTCGCTAAAAAAGAAGACTTTTACAATGGAACTCACCAAAGAGCTTGGTGGATAGTGGACGCTGAGGGTAAAACATTAGGGCGTGTGGCCACAAGAATTGCCCAAGCACTCAGAGGTAAACATAAAGCGATTTTTTCGCCACATGTTGACACAGGAGACTTTGTTGTAGTAGTTAATGCTGAAAAAATTCAAATTAGTGGAAATAAAGATAAGGACAAAATGTATTTTAGACATACTGGATATCCTGGAGGGATTAAAAGTACCAGATTTTATGAATTACAGAAAAAACATCCTGAACGCATTTTAGAGGGAGCTGTCAAAGGAATGTTGCCAAAAAACGCTTTAAATAGAAGAACACTACTTCGCTTGAAAGTTTATTCAGGCGGAAAGCATCCTCACGAATCTCATCAACCTCAGCCATTGAATATTTGATCCATGAAAAAATCTGCAACTGTGCAATATTATGGCACTGGCCGTAGAAAAGACTCTGTAGCCCGTGTTTACTTGAGACCAGGGGAAGGAAATATTGTTGTAAACAAACGCCCAGTTGAAGAATATTTTGGCAGAGATACACTTAAAATGATTCTTCGACAACCCCTTGAAATTACTGACTCTCTTCAAAAATTTGATATCATAGTGAATGTACACGGAGGTGGCTTGTCAGGTCAAGCAGGAGCTATTAGACATGGAATTTCTCGAGCACTTCTTCTTGCTATAGAAGATTCTCGTGACGGATTAAAAAAAGCGGGTATGCTGACCCGTGACCCCCGTAAAGTAGAAAGAAAAAAATATGGACAGCCAGGATCAAGAAAAAAATATCAATATTCCAAGCGCTAAACCTATTTTTTGATAATTTTCTGCAATTTTAATCGCAACTGAACTAGATATTAGTTCTCCTCATTTTTTAAAAAGTTCTCCTTAAATTAAAGAGGGGCTTTGCATCGCTTTAATGAAGCAGCATGGTCACAATACTTTTTCTAGCTTGGACATTGGGATCAGTTTTACTGACGCTCAATGTTTTCAGTCCCTTGGCAAAGAGAAAAATTTCCTCATTTCCAGCTATTCTTTTTTCTTATTCCGCAGGCTGGCTTATAGGTGACTTGCTTCCTCAATGGATTTTGCTCAATATAGGTATACTTCTATTTTTTTCATTTTATGATATTTTCAGTCATCCCATAGGCTGGGGAGGTCTTGCTGTTCATCTTATTGGGTGGTGTGTTTTAATACTTCGTCTATGGGTTATATTTAATTTACCCCAAAGACTTGAAAAGAAGATGGAACAACAGTTAGGAAATAGCTGGAACAATGCTTCATCAAACTTTCGGCCTCCTGGAAGCATGCAGGAAATTAACTGGCATAGTTGGTTAAATCCGAATGTGGTTTTTGATGACCCAAGAATTGAAATAATAGTTGATCAAGAGTTTTATCAAGAAAATGATTTAAAGCTTAAACTAGACATTTATCGCCCAAAAGGATCAAAAAAATTTCTTCCTGGAATTTTGCAAATCCATGGCGGAGGATGGATCAGCGGTAGCAAAAAACAGGCGGCATTGTTAATGTCCCAGATGGCAGTTCAAGGCTGGGTTTCTTTTTCTGTAACCCATAAGTTAAGTCCAGAAATAGTTTTTCCTGAACATTTAATTGATATAAAGCGATCTCTTCAATGGATTAAGAAAAATGCTGACAAATACGGCGTTGATCCAGAATTTATTGTGACAATGGGAGGTTCCGCTGGTGGGCATTTAGCTTCACTAATGGCTCTTACACAAAACCAGCCTGAATTTCAGCCAGGATTTGAAATATCTGATACGAGTATTCAAGGATGCGTTTCTTTGTACGGAGTATACGAATTCATTGAACCATTTAATGATGAATCGATTTATCCTGCCAAAGCAAAGCTTTTAAAGATTGTCTGTGGTGGAATTCCCGATACCAAGCCTGAAAGCTATTATCAAATTACTCCCGCAAACTGGATTTCAAATGATTCTCCTCCTTTTCTGCTTATTCAGGGAGATACAGATGCCTTAATTTCAACTAACGAAGCAAAAAAATTTTTTCACATTCTTAAGTCACGAAATATACAAGATTGTGCAATTTTAAATTTACCCTTGGTGGAACACGCATTTGACATTTTTCCCACTTTGACAGCACAGTGTATAGTGCCAACCATTGAACGTTATTTGATAATGATTCACGAGAATTATATTTTAAAAAAAGGTGCAAGATGAAAACAGTGAAAAAAACAAATTTAAAAACCGCCTAAGAATCTTAATTAACATTACACGAAGCTAAACCAGAAAATAATGATGCCAGAGTGATTATTATGAATGTAGTCGAAAAAGCCTTTTGCTCCAGCCATAATTTAAAAAAAATTTAGCAATACTTAAATAGTCATATTATGAATCATTATTTCAAAAATGCAGCAAAATTATGACGCCCATAAACAAAATATTACACCCTTAATTTACTCTGAGCAACGAATGGCAACTTTGACAAAATATCAGTTAGTGAGAGTATGTGAAAGTACCGTTGCTTTATAAAATGTAAAAATTTACTAAATCAGGAATCAATATTAATATCTTTTGTTCAACTCTTTTTTGAGATTGTAATTAGGGAAAATATAACCAATAAAGCAATGTCTATGCTTGTTACACGATAATTTATTGACACAAAAACAATACTCAAAACTGGTTTGATCAATATTTTTGCTCTAGAGAAGAAAATTGAAGAGAAAGTTCAAAAGTTAGCAGATGCAATTGTTAACAATTGGCATTTAGTGTTATTTACATGTAAAAAAAAATCCCATAAACAACTTGAGATAAATATTAAAGATGCATATACCTGAGCCATAGGAATATTTGCTTGCAACTGGATGACTTCAGATATTTTTAAGGTATATACGGCTTCGTAAAAATTAGAACAGTTGTCTGAGAGGGAATCTGAATATCTTAAATCAATATAAATAAAAAAATATTTTTGGTGGTTTATTATGCCTGTTTTGAATTGTTGGTGAAACGTTTTGAGAATTTTTTTAGGTCTGTTAAACACTTAAATTAATCATGACTAGATTAGTAACTTATTTCAATGAAAACAAAAAATAAAAAGTATTACCCAAAACTATCTTCTGAAGGAGTAGAAGCATCTTATCCTATCAAAGTTTTTGATGAATTTGGTAAGACCAGAGAAACTCATATAACTGGAGAGAGACCTCTTACGCTTTACGTTGACAAGCAGGAAATTGTAACTTTAATGACACTGGGAAAAAATCCAGAACTACTTGTTATTGGTTATCTATACAATCAGGGATTCATAAAAAAAACAGATGACTTAAAATCAGTTCAAGTTGACTGGGATGTAGAATCGGCGGTTGTTCTAACAAGTGGAAAAATTAGTAGTTTGAAGAAAAGATTAGAAAAGCGAACAGTTACTTCTGGATGTGGACAAGGTACTGTATTTGGTGACATGATGGAGGATTTGGATAAGATCAAATTGAATTCTCGACCGTTACGTCAATCTTCATTTTACAGACTTTTGAAAAATATACGTGAACATAATGAAGTTTACAAAAAATCTGGTGCTGTTCATGGATGTGCTTTGTGCAAAGATGAAAAAATCGAAATCTTCATTGAAGATGTAGGACGACACAATGCAACTGATGCAATTGCTGGATATATGCTCTTAGAGGAAATTGAAGGTTCAGATAAACTTTTTTATACAACGGGAAGATTGACTTCTGAAATGGTTATCAAAGTTGCCCAGATGGGAATCTCCATATTATTTTCAAGGGCTGGTATCACAAAAATGGGTCTTGAACTCTCTCAACAACTGGGGGTAACTACAATTTCAAGAGCAGCAGGAAAACACTTTTTGGTTTACAATGGTGCAGAAACAATAATTTATGATGCAAAACCATTAGAAAATACTGATTCACGATTCCATTCCTCTAAAGTAAGTGAAGAATCTTCAATAAGTGAACAGAGGCGTGGCGCTAAATCTAGCACCTGAAAAAAAATTTAAGATTATAGGATTAATAATTTTAAATAAAAAGTAATTAGGAATTCATCAATTAGTATTTAATTATAGGTAAACTTCACTTTTTTAAAAACCGCTTCATGACAAATTGTGCAATTTCATCTATATTATTCAAATCCAGTAACGGTAGCTGAATTTTTTCAACCAGTTTTTCATCAGTAGCTAAAGCAATCACACTACTTACTTTAGGGAATAAAAAGGGTTTACCCAAACTGGGTCTATGAAGTTCAATCTTTGCAAGCGATTCATGCTTAAATCCTTCAACCAAAACCAAATCAAGTTCTTTCAGTGATAAATGAGGAAGCAGTTCTGTCAGTTTGTGTTCATCCATTCTTTTAGGAGACTCATGCATCAGTGCCCATCGTTTTTTTGAAGCCACCATCATTTCACAGGCACCTGCCTTTCGCAGTTCATAACTGTCTTTACCAGGATGATCGATATCAAATAAGTGATGTGCGTGTTTTACCAATCCAATTTTCACACCTCTATCTCCTAAAACAGGAATCAACTTGGTAAGAAGGGTTGTTTTGCCTGTTCCACTGTAGGCGCAAAATCCTAGCAGTGGTGGAGTTTGATGAATCATTTTATGTTTTTAAATAATGAAAATTAGTGATAAGAATTCTTTTAAAAATTCAAAAATAAAATAAATCTTTAATCTAGCTTCCCATCTGAAAGACTAAAATGACTGTCTATGAGACCATCTATAATATTAGTATCATGACTCGTTATAACTATTGACATACCTTCAGATTTCATACGTTTTAATAAATCACAGGCCTTTTCTCGGGATTCTAGGTCCATATTGGCCATTGGTTCATCAAGCAAAAGAACTTTAGGCTTTAATATCCAAGCCCGAGTAAATGCTACTCGTTGCTGAACTCCTCCAGATAATGTTTTTGCCTTGTGTTTGGCCACATCTGCTAGCCCAGCCCAATTTAAAGCTTCTTTTACAGAGTCACGAAGTTGTTTGCGATTTAAATGAGTGAAGCGTAAACCATAAGAAACGTTTGACTCAACTGTTCCACTTAACAAATATGGATGTTGGTGCAGGTAAATAATTTCTTTACGAACTCCCTGAATTGCTTTTTTCCAACTTAGAGATTTTCCAGAAAATTCTATTTCTGCACAAGAAGGTGTTTCAAGTCCAGCAATTATTTTAAGTAAGGTCGTTTTTCCAGAACCATTATTTCCGGAAAGCAAAATACATTTGCCATGATATAAAGCAATGTCCACATTCCTTAAAATAGTAGCGTTGGCATAATTTTTTTTTATCCCACGAAAAACAATTAGAGGTTCAATCATGTGCTCGTTTCTTGTTTACCCTGTACATAACTTAGGAAAGTTGTTAACACTAACGCCAATACCAATAAAACTATCCCAAGTGCAATCCCCTGCGCAAACTCTCCTTTACTAGTTTCCAATGCTATTGCAGTAGTAATATTTCTGGTATAACCAAAGATATTACCTCCTACCATCATTGATATACCCACCTCAGAAATAATTCTGCCAAAGCCAGTAAGCACGGCTGCAAGTAAACCAAATCTAACTTCATATAATACTGTCAAAATAGTAAACCACCATGGAGCACCTAATGTCATGGCCGTTTCTCTAACGCGTTTGTCAGCAGCATTAATGGTAGCATAGCCTAAAGCTACTAGAATAGGGAAGCAAAGTAAAATCTGTCCTATTACCATTGCATTTTGAGTAAATAACAACCTAAGGTCTCCAAATGGACCTTGCCTTGTGAGCATAACATAGAGGAATAAACCTATTACAACGGTAGGTACAGAGAGAAGTGAATTGAAGACCGCAAGAATAATTCTAATTCCGGGGAAATGACCATTCACAAGTGAATAAGCAACCAACAATGCAGGAGGCGTGGTCATTATTATTGCTTTGAGAGAAACCGAAAAAGATAGCATAACTATAGACCATAGTTCTGAATCTCCTGTCAATAGTAGATATAATGCTTTCTGAGTAGTAAATAGTATTCCTTCCATTTTAATTATTTAAAGCATTAGGTGTAAAGAGGATCTGATTATTTATTCGATATTTACCAATTTTTTCCTGACCTTCAACTGATGTGATCCATGCTATAAGGGACATTGCACCCAAATAATTTATGTCTGGAAATCGAGCAGGATTAACTGCGATAATATTGTACGGGTTATGTAAATTAATATCTCCCTCAGCAAGAATTTTTAGGGAAAGTTTTGATTTTAATGCCAGCCACGTGCCCCTATCAGATATTGTGTATGCATCCAATTCATCCGCTATCTGTAGAACACGACCCATACCAAGTCCCACCTCACGATACCATGATTTATGAGGTATCAATTCAGCTTTTTCCCATAAAAAAAGTTCCTTTTTGTGGGTTCCAGAATCATCACCTCTTGATATAAAAATATGTTTCCCAATGAAAATTTTTTTGAGAGTATTTATTGCATCCTGCTCTCCAAAGATACCTGCAGGATCAGACTCGGGTCCAACAAAAACAAAATCATTAAACATCACTGCTCGCCTGTTTACTCCATATCCTTCTTCTACAAAACGTTTTTCTGCTTCAGGTTCATGAACTAGTAAAACATCCACATTTCCATCCTGTCCCATCCGCAGTGCCTGCCCTGTACCTGTACTTATAACATGCAACTCATTACCAGTTTTTTTTTCAAAATGAGGCAATAGCGCCTTGATTAGACCTGAGTTATCTGTACTTGTAGTTGTCGCCAGACGAACTGGTTCTGCAAGATTAGTCCCTGCGCTGAATATATTCAATATAACCGCAACTAAACAAAGTTTATGAATCATAAAGCCAAGCCTCTACTTCCTCTCCTTCTGCAAATCCTTCAGAATCTTCTTCCGTGAGCAAAAAACCGTCTGCCTGCGTTGTCGAAGACAATATTGAAGCACCTCCAGATGCAATCACAAAAGCATGATCATTTTCTATTCTAAGGCGTACATATTCTATCCTGCCAATTTCTGAAGAAATTTTCGTTGCTAATT
>CACFAY010000052.1 GCA_902564345.1 uncultured SAR324 cluster bacterium | reverse complement strand
TGGATTCGTGGATTGATATATCCCCCCATGGTCTGCTGATATATTATCTTTACATCTGCAGGAAAGTTAAAGTAGGGAAAGCGTTTTACTGACTCCTTTTGTGAAAAATGCTCTGCGTGAGGGAAAAATTTTCTTTGTACTTTTTCTACATTTGTATAATAGTCCCTATTGTTTGTAACTGAAAGATAACCAACTTCGTGAAAAAAACTTGTTCCAGTTTGATTTTCGAGAGGTCGATATTGTGCAATAGAAGCTTTTGCAATCTGAGCATAATAAGGATCTGGGTCAAGAATCCGAACAATTCTTCCTGAGTCATAATGACTGCCAAAAACGCCATTGTGTTTATGATGGTCTTCAGGCTCACTCGGACCAATCAGAACTACACCTGTTCCAGCTTTAGCAAAGTGTCTTGCAGCAGCAGAACCTATCAGACCTCTTCCAACAACTATAATATCAATGTCTGTCATAACTGATATGTTAAATATTCAGAAATAAGTTTTTTAAGGATTAATTTAGCAGGAGGTATTTTTCAGTTTAATGATCTCTGATTAATGATAAATTTTTTTTCAAAAAAAATTTCAAGCACCTAGTGGGCGAAGCAGTCCGCGTGAAATGATATGACGCTGGATTTCAGAAGTTCCGTCCCAAATTCTTTCAACCCTTGAATCTCTCCATATTCTTTCTAGAGGTAGGTCTTCCATTAGGCCCATCCCACCAGCTGTCTGAATTGCCTGATCAGCTACTCTTGCCAGCATCTCTGTACAGTAAAGCTTAGCCATTGCACAATCTTCCGGTTTAACTGTTCCTTGGTCAATTTTCCAAGCAGTTTCCATCAGCAGTAGGTTTGAGAGTTTTATTTCAAGTGACATATCCGCAAGAGGAAATGAAATGCCTTGAAATTTACCTATTTTCTGACCAAACTGTTCCCTTGTGGCAGCATACTTCAATGCAATATCAAAAGCTCGTTCCGCGCGCGCAACACTCGTCGCAGCAACAGTAAGGCGAGTAGGTCCAAGCCATTTGTTTATTAATTGGAAACCCTGTCCTTCTGTTCCAAGCATCCTCCAATCAGGTATACGGACATTATTAAAATTCAGAATATTATTTGTATATCCCCTGTGTGAAACATTCTTGTAACCCTGTTCAACCTCAACACCTGAATCCCTGAAATCAACCAAAAAAGCAGAAATTAGCTTTTTATTGCCTTTTTCAGTTTCCTCTTCGCCAGTTGCAGCAAAGAGTACACAATAATCTGAAACAGTTGCCTGCGAAATAAAATGTTTTACTCCATTGATCAACCAGTTATCTTTATCACGGACTGCTTTACATTTCATTCCTCGCAAATCTGAACCTGCTTCAGGTTCTGTCATTGCAATACAATCACGTTTTTCACCTCTAACAGTTGGTTCTAGAAATTCTGTTACTTGCTTTCCCTGACAAGCAGAAAGAATATTTAAAGGACGATGAGCACATTCTGCAAGTGCCAGAGATGTTCTTCCAAGTTCTTTTTCAATCAACATTAAAGTCACAGCATCTAAACCTCCGCCACCTAATTCTTCTGGCAGATTGCAGGCGTGTAATCCGAGTTCAATAGATTTTTTTTTCAAAAAGATTCCAAGCTCAGTAGGAAGAATATCTTTAGTCTCCAAATATTCTTCGTGAGGCATCATATCTTTCTCAACGAAACTTCTTGTCGTTTCAACAAACATTTTCTGTTCCTCACTTAAATTAAAATCTAACATAATATTATTTTTGCCTGCTGAAAATAATGAGTTTTGGAATAAGTTATTCCAAACGACCAAAAAATGTCATTCTTGCCAGTTCGGAAAGCATAATTCCTGGCTCAGTATTATAATTTAGAGTAACTAGAATTCTGGATTTATTGCTTGTAACTGGTGATACTCGATGCAGTGAGTTTCGACCTTTGAAAAGTACTAACGCACCATCATTCATATTAAGTTTCTTGCATTGTAGTCTACCTTTGACCACATCTTCAGTTTTTGCAAAACCCTGATCAGACTTTTCAAAATTTCTTAAATGCTCAAGATACTGGAATTCACCACCATGGTCCGGCGCCTGAACCATAAGGGTTACAGCAAAAGAAGCGTTGTCATAATGCCAGCCTAGCTGTTGACCATGTTCAAAATAGTTTATGTTTATAGATGACAGGTTGTCTGTGTAAGGAAAAATTTTATTAGAGAGTATTGCTTCTAAAAAACTTTGGAATACGGACCATTCATAAAGTGTCCTTATGGGGGAATTCAAAGGTATCTGATCATGTGTAACACATCCTTTGTCACTAGTCTGTTCAAGATTTCTAATATGCTCATAAGATAGTTCAGGCTCTGGTTCAAGCAAATAAGCGTTGTGGTTCTGATGACAAAAATAAGCTAAATGATGTAAATCTCTTGATTCAGATTGCAAATGATCAAGAGATTCATCAGTTAGAAAATTTTCCATCACCAAGGCACCTTTTAAATCAAGCTTTGCCTTGCAATTTTTTCTATAGTTTATCTCCTCTATTGGATGTTTCTGTAGATTAACTATTTTTTCAGGTATCATTTTGATCTTTCACAATCTTTAATACAAAGTCATTTATGACTCTTAATTAAACCCGATTTTACTTCCAGCCTTTTTGCTAGTTCCACCATTTGTTTCCAAGTCTTTAATGGAATTGCAACACCCTTCTGTTGGTTTTGGATAAATGAGTCTCGTTCACGCTCACCTGGAATTTCTACACTTTCAAACTCCGGTAAAGTAGGGCACGAACGTAAATTATGAAGAATTTCTTCAGCAATTTTCATGTATTTTTTCCCATCAACGAACAAATTAGTGTCAACACAAACACAAAACCAATTCATCTCAGTGGTTGCCGGTCCCAGCATTGCCTCACCAATCAGTTCTGCCATCAGTGCTAAACCAAATCCTTTTGGACCTGCCATTGGCAGAATTGCACCACCATTAAAGTAATCATTGGGATCCCGAGTAGGATTACCATTCGCATCAATCAACATTCCCTCAGGCAGCAAAACACCGGCACTCTTAGCAGCATATATCCATCCTCCAGCAATTTGGCCAGTGGCAAAATCAAGCACAATGGGGCCTCTTTTGCCGCCAGGAATTCCAAAAGCATATGGATTGGTAGGCAACACCCCTTTGGAACCTCCGTACGGAGCAACCTGTGGCCAGTCTTTATGACCTCCTCCTCCTACCCAGATTGACAAACATCCTGCTTCGGCCCCCTTTTCCGCAAATGCCCCCACACGTCCTGTGTGTCCGCAATGAATCACTGCCACAGTAGAGATTCCTTTTTCTTTAGCTTCTCCTATAGCTTTTTCAATTCCAAGCTGAAGAGCGGGGATACCAAATCCTCCGTGACCATTAACAATCCATGCCCCATTATCATTCTGGTTTAAGGAAGGGCGTCCAGAAGGGTTCATATAACCATTTTGCAGTTGTTCAACATACTGAATCATACGCATTACACCGTGAGATTCAACTCCTTTAAGATTTGACTCCACAAGATGCTCAGCAACAAAATCAGAAATATCCTCATCACAACCTACTTTCACGAAAACACTGCTTACCAGAGCTCTAATATCTTCGACAGGAACAAGTTCTCGCTTTTCAACTTCCAGTTTGCTGCTCATAAATTTTTTATAATTATTCTAAAAAGTATATACTTTTTTTGGTGCTAATAGATATCTCATACTTTTTCTATTCACCAAAAATAATCAGTCTTACTCCTTCTAAGTATTAACTCCAAATTTTCTTACTTTAATTTCCTAGTTTTCGAACCTTCTTAATCTCCAATCCAAATTATTTAAATATGACGAACAAGGAAATCTCTTAATGGAGGCAAAACTTTCTCAGGCCCCTCAATCAAAATAGAATGCTTTAAATTTTCAAGAATAACCAGTTCAGCATTAGGAATGGCATCAGCAATCAATTTATTCAGAAATGGATTGCATCCTGCGTCCAATTCTCCTGTCATGACCAAGCAAAAACACTCTAACTCAGGGAGCCACGGTAGCATTTCCGTAGAAGCATAGATGTCAAATACGCTCAGGAAAACCTCTTCCGGAGTTTCAACTACCTCTTTGAGACGAGTCTCGACTTTATCAGGAGAATTCGCAATGAATTCATCTGTGAACCATCGGTTCATGAGAGTTTTAAGAAGTGGGGTCACCCCTTTTTTCCTCATCATATTAACAACATCCTTAACCTTGTCACTTTCCTCTGCATTTCGACCTGCTGCAGTACTGAGAAGTACTACTGTCTCCACACATTCAGGATGTTTGCGAGCGTAGGCAGGACCAACTTGTCCACCGAGTGAATGGCCTACAACATGGATTCTTTCATGTCCCAAACGCTTCCGGAGTAGTTCCATGTCTTCAACTAGTTCATCAAGTGAATATGGAACTGGTGGTACAGGACTCTCTCCATGCCCACGCAGATCGTATGAAACGCAAGTAAAATCAGTACTCAAAATTTCAGTAAGAGTCTGCCATGTGGTTTTACGAGAACCTATGCCATGTACCATGTAGAGAGGTGGACCTGCTCCTAAAACGTTGTATGCTACATCAATAGAGCTCATTAATGTCCTTCATTATCTTAAAAATTATACAGCTTTTTTAACTCCTGCCAGACCATGAAAGTTTGGCATAACTTCCTCTGCAAATCGCTGCATTGCTTCTAGATGTTGGGACTGTGGCTGTCCAAGATTAGAACTGAGAATGTACTCATCAATACCGGCTTCGTAGTACTCTGACATATGATCAATCAACTTATTAGGTGTGCCAATAAGCAGGTTCTGCTCAAGTTCTTCCATTGATTGAATGCAGGGCAGGGCCAGTATACAACCATTTTCGACCACACCTGGCCCAGTGTAAACATTGTCAAAACGACCATAATATTCATAGGCGCGGGTAAGAATTTCACTGGCTTCCTTTTCGTCTTTTGCACAGTATGTGACACGAGACATCATTATACGTAGATGTTCACCTTTTTTTCCCAAAGAAGCCTTAGCTTCTTTATGTGCGTTAATCTGAGACTTGAAAAGTTCCTGCTTACCGGCTAATGGTGTGGTCTGAATGTGGAAGCCACGCTTTGTACAGGCAGCAATACCTGAAGTATCCATTACTGCAATCATCATACGCGGCATTGGCTGAGTCAGAGGGCGGGGCATAATCGTTATAGGTTGAAAGTTGTAATACTTACCTGACCATTCCACCTCTTCCTGCGATAGAAGAGCAATCAGGACTTCAACACTTTCGTCAAACTTGGCTCGCGTTTCTTCCATTCGAACGCCAAAACGCTCTATCTCATATGCAAAAGCTCCTCTGCCAACTCCAAGAACCAATCTTCCGTCTGTAAGAATATCTGCCTGCGTAACCTCCCCTGCAAAAACACGCATGTCCCGTATTGGCAGCACGGCAACAGAAGTTACCACCTCGATATTTTCTGTAATGCTAGACACTTTTACTGCCATTTGCAGCGGAGACGGTGTCAGTAGAATGTTGATAAGGTGATGCTCAGGAATTGTAACTCCATTGTAACCAAACCTGTCTGCCATCCGTGCTTGTTCCAACATGTCGGCAAAAAGTCTGTGCCCTCCATATGAAGGGTCTGGTAAATAGCTTGAAAGAAAGTGGTTGAACTCCATCTTGAAACTACAAAATTATCTCCTGACAAAAACTTCTTCTCCTAATTTTTCAGGCTCATCATCTAAAATTTGTTTAGGGAAACCTGATGCTATTACATCTGTTTCACAGGATTCCTCGAGGCGTCGGACAATGTTAGGAGACAACTCTCGAGAACCATAACGTTTTACACCATCCTTAAATATATCTAACAACAAAGGTGAAACTTCCAAGGGTATTCCTTCACGTTCAGCAATTGCTTGAAAAAGACTGACATCTTTAATTACAAGGTCCATTGTAAAGTTGATGTCCCTGCTACCATTGAGAATAACCTGACTTTCAGTTTCGTGAACGAATGAATTACCTGAAGAGATGCGAATTGCCTCATAGGTTGTGTTAAGATCCATTCCCACCTTCTTTGCAGTTGCAAGCGCCTCACAAAGTGAGACAAGGTTGGCTGTTGCTAAATAATTTGTTAAGACTTTAAGTACGGAGGCAGAACCAAGTTTACCCGTATGCAAGATACGACGGCCAAGCACCTTTAAAACAGGAAGCATTTTTTCAAATGTAGATCTTTCTGCCCCAGCTAAAATAGAAATATTACCTGTCGCAGCTCTATGGCATCCTCCAGAGACAGGACAGTCTATAGCCTCACCTTCTAGATTTTCGACCTTCCGACCCAGTCTGATGACTTCTGCCTCATCAGTTGTACTCATTTCTGCCCAGATTTTGCCTGTCGACATGCCGGCAAGGATTCCATCTTGGTCTTCCAAAACTTCAGCACTTACAGATGGACTGGGAAGGCATGTTATAATTATATCAGATGATTCAACCATTTTTTTTGGAGATTCACCAAATTTTGCACCATTTTCAACAAATTTTTTTACTATTTGTTCGTTCAAGTCTCGAACAGTTAGATCATAACCATTCCTAAGAAGGCTTCCTGCGAGATTACCTCCAACGTTACCAAGACCAATGAATCCAATTTTCATTTCATTTTATATATCTATTATTAAAATAATTGACTTCAGCAAATCTTTTCATGCCACATTCAAGGAGATCATTCGATTATTTTTTTTGTTAATTAATTAGCTTTTTCAATCGAAGTTTATAATAACTATACCTTCATCTCAACTTAGTATTTATTTAAGATTTTTTATTAATCTGATCTGAGGAATATTTTCTTAAAAAAATTAGGAGCCTTACAAAAAATATACAGTTCTGACAGGGTCATTGCTTAAATGTAAGTTTAAAATATGAGATTTTTGAGTCCAGTTTCCTCTCTACAGTTGATGAAATCTTTTTTCAAGAATTACATGTCAAAAACATAATTCTTAAAACACGAGTGTGAGTTTTTTTAGATTAATTTATTGTAAGATAATTGGACAGGAGCAGGGATTTACATAAGTTCCAACTTTAGATTTCCCACGAGCTCCAAAACCCTTGGCCGGATTTCATCGTGTTGATAAAGATTTCCAAAATCAACAAGCAGAAAATTTAGTGCTTTTTCATGTATAATTTTTTTTTTATTTCTAGAAACTATTTTTTCAATTAACATTATAAAATCTTCTCTTTGACTTCTTGAAGATGAATTTCTAATCCCTGAAATAACAATTTCAAAACTTTCTAAAACTTTTTTATAATCATCCATTTTCTCTGCAATATTAACTAATTTAGTAATTAGCACAATATCATAATTAAATTTAATTTCATCAGAATTTATATTTTGAATGGAATTTAAACCATTTGAATTTTTAGCTGATATCCTTATCTGATCAAACAAAATTTCATAGTTTATTAGATCTAAATAATGCTGTGCCTCGGAGAAATACTCCCCGTGCAAAGGAACTTTTGAAAATTCAGAAATAGCAATTTCAAATTGTTCTTTTTCATAAGCATCAATCCCTTTTTTGAAAGGAACTTTCTGAATCAACCAAACTGCCTGCGGGTAATAGGGGGACTCTGGAGTAATTTCACGTAACTTAGCCTTTGCCAATTCAAACTTACCTTCAGTCAAAGCCTTCTTCCCTGCTTTATATGAATCATTTTCAGGTTCAGTATAATTACCAAACCAGCTGCACCCATAAAGTAGAATACTGATTAATATTGATATAAAATAATTGTATTTTTTGTTATTTATATTCTTTTTCATTTATGAATTAGCTGAAAATTTTATTTCTGTCTGACAGTTTTTTTCTTCGCCTAGCCATTAAAACTACTAATCCTGCGATTAAAAGGATTAGAAATGCTAAAATAAATAATAAAGTACTCCATACTGTTACACTTTTAAAAACTACTATAAAAATTATG
>CACFAY010000051.1 GCA_902564345.1 uncultured SAR324 cluster bacterium | reverse complement strand
TTTTAATACAATTTTACGATATTGATTGTAATTTAGGAATTATTTTATGAGTAAAAAAACAAATCCAAAAACAGAGGTTCATGAATACCAGGCAGAGATGCAGAAACTTCTCGAAATTCTGGTACATTCTCTTTATACAGAACGTGAAATTTTTCTTCGTGAACTTGTCTCCAATGCTTCAGATGCAATGAGCAAGGTACAGCTTACAACGCTTACTGAAGGGAATGTTCTGGATAAAGATGCTGAGCTTCAAATAAAAATTACCTTTGATGAAAATAAACACAAGCTCGAGATTGAAGACTCAGGATGTGGTATGACTAAGGAAGAACTTGTTTCAAACCTTGGTACAATTGCAAATTCTGGTACACTTAAATTTCTGCAGCAGGCACAGGCTGAAAACAAATCTGCAGAAAATTTGATTGGTCAATTTGGAGTAGGATTCTACTCAGTATTCATGGTTGCCGAACGTGTAGAATTAACCACTAGATCATGGGAAGTTGACAGTCAAGCTTGGGAATGGACCTCCTCGGGAGGAGGACAGTATGAAATAACTCCGGCAGTATATAATCAGAGGGGCACTAGAGTAACAATCTTTTTGAAGGAAGATGCAAAAGAATTTTGCAGCAAATGGAAACTAGAATCTGTAATAAAAAAATATTCAAATTATTTACCTTTCCCAGTAAAGGTAAATGAAGAGACTGTAAATCAGGTAAAGGCGATTTGGACACAGTCCAAATCTGAGGTGAAAGATGATCAATATATAGATTTCTTCAAACAGATTTCTCACAGTACTGAGGAACCTTTGCACTATATGCATTTTAGTATTGATGCGCCAATTCAATACTATGCACTTTTGTATTTCCCTGAATCTGTTGGAAATGAAGTAGTATATGCAAGGGAAAGCAAGGATATTGCGCTTTATGCACAGAAGGTTTTAATCCAATCCGGAAATACCGACTTACTACCTTCATACCTACGTTTTGTTCAGGGTGTTGTTGATTCAGAAGATTTGCCACTTAATGTTTCAAGAGAAAGCGTTCAGAAAAACGTTTTGATTGAAAAAATTAAAGGAAGTTTAAGCCTAAGAGTTCTCAAAGAATTGGAGTTTCTTTCTGAACAGAATGTTGAAAAGTACGAAAAATTTTGGAAACAATACGGAATCCTTCTCAAAGAGGGAATTTCTTCAGACTTTAAGAACAAGAACAGGTTGATGGATTTACTTCGTTTTAACTCTTCCCTATCTAAAGACGACTCTCCTGATGTATCACTTAGGAATTATTTGGAACGAATGAGAGAAGAACAAAAAGAAATATTTTATGTAACAGGGGCCTCTAGAGAGTCAATCCTGCATAATCCAAATTTGGAATACTTCAAAAATAAAGGCATTGAAGTCCTCTATTTGACTGATCAAATCGATGATTTCATGGTTACTGATATGCGTGAATATGATGGGAAAACTTTAAAAAATATTTCCCAAGGCGACATCGATGGAATAAGTGACAATGATATTTCAGCTCCTGAAACATCACTTTCTAAAGAAGAACAAAGTGATATCTTAGCTTTTTTCAAAAGTCAGCTTAAAGACCGTGTGAGTGAAGTTTCTGAGTCCAAGCGCTTAGTAGACAGTCCATGTTCTTTGGTTACACCAAAAGATGGTATGACAGTTCAGATGGAAAAGATGATGAAAATGATGGATAAGAAATTCGAGGGAGAAAAACGTAATCTGGAAGTTAATATGGGGCATCCAATTATACAGAATCTTTCAGAAATACTTCAGAAAGATAAAAAACATCCCTTTCTTAAAGATTCGATTGAACAGCTATACGAAAACTCATTACTTATCGAAGGACTTCTTGAGAATCCTGTGCAGGTTTTGTCGCGGTTTCAGAGTTTTATGGAATCTGCCAGTGCATATGAATTAGAGAAGATTTCTTAATTAATTTAGGAATTGATAATTTTTCGTCAAGAACTATTTTGAAGAGTGAATTAGTGATTTTTTATCAAAATAATGGAAGTATGGTCTTCCTTAGTTACACAAGGTATTGTTTGAAATTTCTTCCTCAATCTGCATGATATTTTCTTCATATTCATGCAAGGCAGTTTCAATCTGTTCAGAGTAACGTCGTAATTCTCTCAGTTGTTTTAAATTTTGTTCTATGACGCTGTTTTGCAGTGAAATATCTGCAGGATGTCTCACTCCTTTTTCAAGCAATTCCTCACAGTCATTAGTAAGAATTTCCAGATCTTCTTTTATGGAAATTAGAAAAAAAGAGTCTGTATCATAATATGATAATATAATAGCAGAATTTTCAGGATCTTGGTGGTTGGGTGTGCTGTGGTCTTTCATATATTCAGAGATTTCTTTTAGCAAGATATTATACCTCTCTACTAGCTTTTC
Source organism: uncultured SAR324 cluster bacterium (assembly GCA_902564345.1). Classification (GTDB taxonomy): domain Bacteria; phylum SAR324; class SAR324; order SAR324; family NAC60-12; genus Arctic96AD-7. The sequence goes on along the minus strand of CACFAY010000051.1, from coordinate 5,942 downwards.
ACAGTCACTTCTGAATAGTTGAACTTCTTTAGGAACTTTTTTTGGGAATGAATAGATTAACACTCTCATGTAATGGCGTAAAATATGTTTTAGAGTGTTGAATAGTGACATCTTTTTAGGTTTAAATCGATTATTGCGCAAATGTAATCTAACTCTAGCAGAACAAATTGTCAATTTAGGATTGAACTGCCAAAAAAATAAAACTTATAAAATGGGTAACAAATGGCTTTATCAATGACTGGATTTGGAACTTCAGAAGTTCAATGGCAAACATGGTCATGCATTGCAGAAATTAGGTCAGTTAATCATCGTTATCTTGACGTTAATTTTCGTATTCCGTCAACTTTTCAAAAACATGAACAGGAATTAAAGAATCATATTAAGTCTACTTGCTCTCGTGGTAAAATTGACTGCACTATTAGGTTAGAAAATGATTCTGGAGAATCTGAATTTAAATTAAATTCTGAAGAAGCAAAAAATATTCATAATCTTTTAAGTGATTTTGAGGAGTATTCAGGCAGGAAAGTCATAATAAATCTGGCAGATTTTTCAGAATTTAAAATACTAGCTAAACAGCGAACAGAGAAACCTCCAGAAGAATGTTTAGATATGATACGAACTTGTCTCGCCAAGGCTCTTTTGGATTTGAAAAAAATGCAAGAGCGAGAAGGAAATGCCATGCTGGATAACATCAAGCATAGGCTCTCCTCTTGTGCAAAGATTATGGCAACCATTGAAAATATGTCAAGAGACGAACCTGATCAATTTAAAAAAAGACTTGAGCTGCGTATTGCAAGACTCAATTCTGGAAAGGTTCTAGATGCAGAGCGACTTGAACAGGAAGTTGCTTTGATGGCAGATAGAATTGATATTAGTGAAGAAACAATTCGCTTTAAAACGCATCTTGAAGAAATGAACAAAATTTTTTCTCAAACTGAAATTGGTAAGAAAGCAGAATTCCTTTTGCAGGAATTAAATAGAGAAATAAATACCATTTCATCAAAAAGTAATCAGGCAGTAATCAGTCAGGCATCTGTTGAAGTCAAGAGTGAACTAGAAAAAATTAGAGAACAACTACAAAACATTCAGTAACTAACATGAAAATCACACTTGCTGGGAGTCCAGGGTCTGGCAAATCTACTTTAAGGGACATGCTGGCTGAGCATTATGGCTTGGATATTAAAGGTACAGGTGATTTCATGCGTAAATTGTCAACGAAACATGGTTATAGTGATATTACAGAATTTATTTCTGAGTATGTCTCTGAGCATCCTGAAATGGACAAACAGGTAGATGAAGAGCAGAGAATTTATGGAGAAGAAAATGACGATTTCGTTCTAGACGCACACTTAGGGTTTCATTTTGTCCCAGATTCAATAAGAATCTGTCTTAAATGTGACACAGCAGAATCGGCACGTAGAATTTTGGAGGACAAAAAAAGAACCACTGAAGACGCAAAAACTTTCAGCGAAAGTATAGAGTCAAGTATGAAACGAAGAAGAGTAATGCGCAAAAATTATCAAAATTTATATAAAGTGGATATTGATGATACTAAAAACTTTGATTTTGTAATTGATACAACAAGTCTTTCATACGAAGAAGTTTTTGAAAAGGTAATATCATTTATAGACCATAGAATTTCCATAGACAAAGTTTGATTACTTTTTACAAAAGTTAATTAAACTGCATTTAAAAAAATCTTCCTAATGTCTTGAGCCTATTTTTTTCTAAAAATCAAACTCGATAGAGAAATTTAACTCCAATCTTTAGTTTGCAGGATCCTGTTCTATCTGGTGCTCCCAAAAGTAAGGGTGTTCAGCATGTTTATTTTTGGTTAAGCTCTATAAATTTTCTACTTTTTCAGCATTTATTTGTATACAAATTACTGAAAGTTGTTTTCTACGTTTAGGTACTATTAGGAATGCTTTGATATTTATATTTGCCACAGGGTCAACTTCCAAAAAATATATTCCTATATTCATTTAAGAATGTAAATATTGACAAATTTTTAAAATGGCTAAATAATTTTCCCTTTTGATCTTTACTATAATCTTTTAATGGGTTGTAGCTTTTATATCCAAAAACCACAGATTTCTTGAGATGAATATGAAAAAAATACTTAATGATCCCTTTAATTACGTGGATGAAATGCTTGAAGGTCTATGTTCCGCTCACCCAGATATTTACAGCCAAACAGGTGAAGGTGGTAAAGTGATAGTCCGTACATCAGGAATTCCAGATGGTAAAGTTGGTATAGTCACTGGAGGTGGTTCCGGTCATCTTCCTGTCTTTACAGGTTATGTTGGGAAAGGTCTATTGGATGCCTGTGCTATTGGTGCTGTTTTTGCCTCACCATCAGTTGAACAGATGGCAGACGCCATGCGTGCGGCTAATGGAGGTGCAGGAGTTCTGCGACTTTACGGAAATTATGGAGGTGATGTCATGAATTTTGATATGGCAGGCGAAATGTTAGAAATGGAAGACATTCCTTCCACCACAGTCCTATTAGCGGATGACGTTGCCTCTGCTCCAAAGGAAGAACGTGAAAAAAGAAGAGGGGTAGCCGGTATGGTCTATGCTTTCAAGACTGCTGGTGCGGCTGCGGAACAGCTGAAAAATCTGGAGGATGTAACACGTATTGCCCAGAAAACATCAGATGCCTGTCATTCAGTGGGAGCAGCATTAACTCCATGTACAATTCCACAAGCTGGGAAACCAACTTTCGAAATTTCCGAAGATGATATGGAAATGGGAATGGGTATTCATGGAGAACCAGGTGTTTGGCGTGGGAAACTCAGAACAGCTGACGAGATTGCCAATGAAATGGTGGATATGCTGCTAGCAGACATTAATCCAAATTCGGGATCACTGATGTCTGTAATGGTCAATAGCTTGGGAGCCACACCATTGGAGGAGCTTTACATTTTATACCGTATCGTTAAAAAAAGACTGGAAGATGTTCAAGTTAAAATTGTTATGCCCTTGGTGGGACGCTACGCAACTTCAATGGAAATGACTGGAGTATCCTTCACCTTCTGCGAATTAGATTCAGAGTTGGAATCTCTTCTAATGGAACCAGCACACTGTGCATTCTGGAGTGTTTAGTATGATCTCCACCACTTCAATACAATCAGGAGTGAAACTGATAGCTAAGTCCATGGAGCAGTCAGCGGATGAACTTAATACCGCAGACGGTCAACTAGGAGACGGTGACTTGGGTGTAACTATGATCCAAGGTTTTAGAAATATATTGGAAATCCTGGATTCACTGCCGGAAGACATTGGCATGGCCATTTACGCGTGTGCCAAGGCTTTCACCAAAAGTTCTGGCTCTAGCTACGGTACACTAATGGCGACAGGAATGATGGCAGTAGCAAAAGTAAAAAAAGGACAGAAAAAAATTGAAGTAGAAGAAGTTTCTCAACTTTTTGATATAGCTCTTGAGGCAATGCAAAAAAGAGGTAAAGCCAATCTTGGAGATAAAACAGTCCTTGATGTTATCGCAGCTGCAAGAGATGCAGCAAAAAATCAATCAGATTGGCTTAAAATGCTTCATAAAATCAATCATACCATCAATGATACTATTGAACATTTCCAGAATCGCCAGAGTCAAGTTGGTAGAGCAAGAATTTTTGGAGAAAAGTCCATTGGATTAGACGACCCTGGGATGCTTGCTTTCAAAAGAATGTTCGAATCTTTAGAAAAATACCAAGGCAAATCCACTTCATAGGAGATGACATTTTCAAAAGTCATTGAAAAAAAATTATAAATTATTTTAAAAATGGAGAAACCGTAGTTATGAGACTTACAGACATTAAATATTTAGGTGGAGGAGGGGGGTGACTTCAGATATCATTAATTGATTCAATTAAACTGTCGAAATCTTCCTCTTTAAATTTAGAAGTGTCAATTACGAAATTATGACTGTCTAATGATAAAGGATTATTTACGTTAAACATTTTATTTATTTCCTCAAATGAATCAGCCAAAATATGGTCGAGATGACCAGGATGTCTTAAATTTTTATTTGCACGATTTTGATATCTTTTTTTTAGAATTTTTTTTTCTGCGCTGCAAACCACCTGTATAGGTTTACAATTGTAACGATCGAAAATATTTTTAAGATGAGGCACGTGACTCTCAACAAAGGTGCTATCAATTAAACAACCTGTCTCTGCTTCAACATGAGCTTCAATTAAATAAAACAAAATGGCTTGAGCAGCAGCATCCATTTTAACCCCAGATAATGGGGAATCGGTTTCAATAGAGGTTGGGCAACCTACATGGTCAAAAATAGGTTCTTTAACCCCATCCTTACTTATATAAGTAAGTTTGTAATAATTTGCTAAGCGTCTGCCAATGGTTGTTTTTCCAGTTGCTGGACCACCTATCATCAAAATAATTTTGTTTTTCAAAATTCTTTATTTTAAAAATTTTTGAGCTGTTTCGACGCTAGAATCATCATGAATAATTGATGATAGCGCAAATGTCATTCCTTCAATATTATTATGACCCCAAATATTTCTTCCCATAGTAATGCCTAATGCGCCAACATCGATTGCATCTCTAACCATTTTTAATATTTCTAAATCTGAGTCAATTTTTGGTCCACCGAGAATCAATACTGGGACTAAAGAATTTTCGACAACAATTCGAAAACTATCCTTGTCTCCAGTATAAAAAGTTTTAATATAATCTGCACCTAATTCACTTGCAATTCTTGCAGCAGCAGCTACATGTTCATTAGTACGATTTTCAGCTTTTGGCCAACCAAAGGGTATACTTTCGACCATAAACGGTATACTCCATTTTTTACACTCATTAGCTAAGTATACAGTATTAGCTATAGATTCATTCCCAGTAAACTTCCCATGGAAATCATCTTCTTTTAAACACCATGGATAGACTTCAGCTTTAATACCATCAACACCCAATCTAAGAGAATATTCTATTATACTTTCAATATTATTAGGTTGTGAGTCAACACTTAGCCAGATTCCACAATTATTTAATTTTTCAGATAATTTTTTTGTTGATCCATACGAGGTTAATATAGAGTCTGCACCAGCATCAACAACAACGCTTACAACTTTTTCAATATCTTTAAGTCCCGTGACTGTATCAAAAACCCTAGTATGGTCCATAGCAACTACTAATGCCCTACCATTTTTATTGAATAATCTGTTTAGTCTTAAATTGTTATTCATATGAAATAACTCATAAATTAAGTTGACATGTTAGATACATATCACTACTATACAATTTTTTTTTCACGTTGCAACAGATATAGTTTAATTTGTTGTAATTTTTACCTTAATTCCTTAAAAAAAGAGGTGAATATGCAGAAGAAATTATTTTTAATTTTAATTGTAAGTTCAGTGATTTTTGCAAATAGTGCTTTTGCAAAAACAATAATCAGATTTGATTCATGGATGTGGGGAGAATCTGATTTTAAAGCCCCTGTTCAGAGAGTTGTGGATGAATATATGAGATTAAATCCCAACGTAGAAATTAAAATGGAAGCGAGTGGTTGGGCAGAAACAAGGAACAAACTTATGACTAGAGCATCAGCAGGTGATTCTGTAGATGTAATGATGTTAGATTCAGATTGGCCCTATCAACTTTGCACAGCAGGTGCGCTAGCGGATTTAAATAAATTAGCCCCAAAAAGTTATCTAAATGACAACTATCAAGCATCACTTAAAACAACCACTGTTGATGGGAAATTATGTGCTGTCCCAAATGCCGTTAATTCGCATGGTTGGTGGACCAATAAAAAATTACTTCAAAGAAATGGCCTTCAAGTTCCAGTAACGTGGGATGATGTTTATAATAATGCAGTAGAACTTAAAAAGAACGACATTTATGGAATGCATATATGGCAAATGTGTGGAGATAATCTTGGAATGGTTCTGTGGGCATTTTATAATTTTCATGTTTTT
>CACFAY010000050.1 GCA_902564345.1 uncultured SAR324 cluster bacterium | reverse complement strand
ATAGCTAGAAAAAACCCTGAGGCTGTAATTCAAGCATTTGAATATGCATTCCCAAAATCATCCCAAAATTCAGTTAGTCTAGTAATCAAGTCTATAAATAGTGAACGCCATATAAAAGAACACAAGACTTTAGAAAAATTAATAGATGGAGATTCAAGAATAATTCACATACAGAAAGTGCTGCCCCACTCTCAAAATTCAGCCTTGATGCAAAGTTGTGACTGTTATGTATCACTTCATAGGTCGGAAGGATTTGGCCTTACTATAGCTGAAGCTATGCTCGCTGGAAAACCTGTTATTACTACCGCATACTCAGGAAACATGGACTTTACAACTAATGAAAATTCTCTTTTAGTCGATTACAAACTTATTCCTGTTCAGCAAGGTGATTATCCATACGCTAAGAATGAAATGTGGGCAGAGCCAAACATTGAGCAAGCTGGTGATTATATGAGAAAAATGGTCAAAAACAGAAATTTTTATGGCCAATTCGCAAAAAAAGGGCAAGAGCTTATAAAAACTTCTTTCAATATTCAGTCGATGGGTGAAAAGTATAAAAAACGTTTAGAATTAATTTTGAATGAAAAAGCCATGAGTCAAAATAAATAATGAAAAATAAAAAAGCTCTTATTACAGGGATAACAGGACAAGATGGAAGTTATCTGGCAGAGCATCTGCTTTCATTGGGATATGAAGTTCATGGAATTGTACGTAGGGTAGCATTGGAAGACCCAACTCATCATTTGTGGAGACTTTTGCAAATTATAGATCGTTTAAATTTACATTCCGGAACCTTAGAGAGTTTCCCAGCACTTTACAAAATTTTAAGAGATGTGCAACCAGATGAATGCTACCACCTTGCTGCACAGAGTTTTGTCTCAATCTCATTTGAAGACGAGTTTTCAACAATGCAAACTAACATTAACGGAACACACTATCTTCTAGCAGCAATCAAAGATACATCTCCAGAATGCCGTTTTTACTTTGCAGGTTCTTCGGAAATGTTTGGAATGGTAGAAGAAACGCCACAAAGAGAAAAAACTCGTTTTCATCCCAGATCAGTTTATGGTATTACCAAAGTTGCTGGTTTTGAGTTAACACGCAATTATCGTGAAGCATACGATTTGTTTAACTGTACAGGAATACTTTTCAATCACGAATCTCCGAGAAGGGGCTTCGAATTTGTAACTAGAAAGATTTCTTCAACAGCGGCTCGAATAAAACTTGGACTGGAGAAAGAAATAAGGCTTGGTAATGTTGATGCAAAAAGAGATTGGGGTTTTTCAGGAGAATATGTTCAAATGATGCACACCATGCTACAGCAGGATATTCCGGATGACTACGTCATAGGGACAGGTGAAACTCATTCGGTCAGAGAGTTTATGCAAATTGTTTTTGAAGATTTACATTTAGATTATGAAGATTATCTTGTTATAGACCCGCGATTTTATCGACCAGCTGAAGTAGAGATTTTAGTGGCAGACTCTTCCAAAGCAAAGGAAAAATTAGGATGGGATCCTAAAGTAACTTTTATAGAGCTTGCCCTAAAAATGATTAGGTATGATTATGACAATTTAAAAAAGGGTTTATAGTGACACAAAATTTAGAAAACCATGGTTTTTTAATATTTTTTATTTCTATCCTGATAGTTACTCAACTACGTTGGGCGGAAACTTATTATTATAATGATATTGCTCCTCGTATTGCTGCTGCAATACTTTTTGGAACAATTTTAAACTGGGGACTTACAAAATTCCTCGATAGTATCACAAGTCAAATTAAAACAAAGGAGAAATGGCAAAAAAATATTAATGATATTTCGTTCACATTGTCATTTTCCTTTTTCTGGGTTGCGTTTCATGAAGATGGACAACTCGCAGGAGGGATTATTATGCTCTTAATCATTTACATGATTAAGAGACACGAAAAAGCTAATAACTGGCTTTCAATTTTTTTAAAATCAAAAAATTTCGAAGTAGAACTAGATGAAACTAAAGGACTACCCACTGTAATAGTAAAAGGCAAACACGATCCGGACAATCTTACTGCATTTCAATATCTTTGTGTTGATTTGTCTGAAATATTTTTTGAGATTAAACCAAAAAAATTTAAAGAAGTACGGCTCGATTTACAGGTTACCAACACACCAAACGAAAAAATTTTGCCATTGATTTTTTCAATAGCTGAAAACCATGGAATTGAGTTAAGTTACCCGAGTAAAGCTACCACGTGAAAATTGTTATTTTCACTAATACAAATATTCAAAGAATTAGCATTAGTTATGCAATTGCAAGAGTTTAAATATTAATCCAAATTGATTAGCTAAATAGACCAATGTTATCTTTAACCCAATCATAGATTTTTTTTACACCCTCTTTGGGACCACAACTAGGTTCCCAATTTAGTAGATTTTTAGCTTTAGTCGTATTAGCAATGAAAACCCTTTGATCACCTGGACGCCAGTCAGAGAAAATCAGTTTTACTGGAGAACCTCTGATTTCATTAAGCAAGTCTAAGAGTTCAATTAAAGAAAGTTGATTTTCGTATCCACCTCCTAGATTGAATACTTCACCTTTAACTTGTTCAATTGAATCGATAGCTGTCTTATAGGCGCGAACCAAATCTTTAACCCAAAGAATATCCCGTACTTGGGCACCATCTCCAAAAATGGTTACGGGTTTGTTTATTGCCGCTCGTATTGTAAACCATGCTACCCATCCTTGGTCTTCAATGCCGAATTGTCGGGTGCCATAAATACAAGACATTCTGAAAACAACAGTTTTGAGGCCGTAAATGCGGGCATAATCTCTAACATATTGATCAGCAGATCCCTTTGAGCAACCATATGGTGAGTGAAAATCAAGAGGGCGTTTTTCATCAGCACCTTTGTGAAAATCAATATAAGCGTAACGTTTTCCTTGTCTTTCAAAGGCGATATCTTCCATGTTCCCATAAACTTTGTTAGTGGAGGCAAAAACGAATGAGGCATTTGAGGCGTGCAGCCGGATAGCCTCCAGCAAATTTAAGGTCCCAAGAGCATTAATGTTAAAATCTTCCATTGGATGGGTTACAGATGTTGTAACTGCCACTTGTGCAGCCAAATGGATCACTGCGTCCGGCTTGAAATTCTTGACTTCATTTAAAATAGCTTCTGAATCACATATATCAACCTTAGCAAATTCGATCTTGTGATTCTTATTAAGCCATTTGAGATTAAACTCTGAACCTTTTCGAACTAAGTTGTCAATCACCTTTACCTTGTGATTTTGAGCAAAATAATCAGCTGTATGACAGCCTATGAATCCAGCACCACCAGTAATAAGTATATTCATTTTTTTGCTACCAAAATGTATGCAACTAAAACAATATTATTTTTTGTATTTCTAATTTGTTTTTTTTAAAGTCAATTAAACAATCAAGAAAATTACTCTTTAACAATTGAGAAACTTTCAAAGTTAAAAAAAATCAAAACTATATTGAAAAAAATTCGTTGAAGATATTGAATTTATGGAAGATATAAAAAAATTTCAAGTGATTTCATTTATGAATGCATTTTCCGAAGGGGTGAGTGGGGGAGATGCTGCCTTTATTGAAATATTTAAAAGGATAAATTTTAGAAATCACTTGATACTTACAAGTTCATTGGGAGAAAAACTTTGCCGTCAAATGGGGCTGGATGCCAAGTTCATACTTACAACACGAGAAAATAAATTTGGCTCGGTAATGATCACCTATCTATTTAGAATTATTTTAGGCTCAGTTAAGGCATTTTTCCTACCTATACCTAACGTCATTTACGTTTCTTCGGATATTCTTCCTGATGTTATTCCCGCTATTTGTCTTAAAATCAAAGCTACTTTTCTAAGGAAAAAAGTCATTGTCTTTCAAAAATTTTTCCATCTTAATCAAAAATCTAGATTTATATCCTATTATATGCAGCTTATCTCAATCAAACTTATGAACTTATATGCAGACCGTGTGAGCACATGTAGTTCTTATTCTGCCCTCGTAATAAAGAATTTGGGAGTTAAAGAAGAATTGGTGAAGATCAATTATCTTGGAGTGGATGATGAGCTTATTGGTGAATCTAAACCACAAAAAAAAGTATTTGATGCAGTTTTCATAGGACGACTTCATGAATCAAAAGGAATCTTTGATATAGTTCCTGTTTGGGAGAAAATTGTTGATAAATTACCAAACGCAACCCTGGGTGTGGTGGGATTGGCAGAACAGACTATTAAAGAAACTCTTGAATTTCAAATTTGTAATGGGAAGCTTGAAAAAAATATAAAAATTCTTGGTTATCATGCTGGTAAGGATGCCTATGCCTATTTAAAGTCAAGCAAAGTTTTTCTCTTTCCTTCCCATGAAGAAGGATTTGGTATAGTTATAGCTGAAGCAATGACTGCAGGTTCCGCCGTAGTAGCTTATGATCTAGAAGTTTATAAAGAAACTTTCAGTTCTTCAATTTCTACGGCAAAATGTTTTGATTGCTCTGATTTTGCAGACAAGGTACTCTGTTTACTCAGAGATAAGAATTTACGTTTAGATATTGTTAGCAGAGCTAAAGGAATAGCAAAAAAATTCACATGGAAAAATTGCGCTAAAAGAGAGTATAGCGAAATAAGTAAAACCTATTCAATGAAATTTAAATCCTCTACTGAAGTGTTTAAGTAGTCCATCAAGATTTAAACTATTATTAAGCAAATAACAAGATGGCAGGTTACAGTATCATTATACCAGTAAAGGAAATCAATGATTATCTGCGTGAGTCTATTCCATACTTGCTGGCTTTAGACTATGAAGATTATGAAATTTTGATATTACCGAATTTAGAACCTTCTAATTTAGAATCAATTTTTTTAAATGAACGTGTGAAAATAATTGCCTCAGGATTAGTTAGCCCATCCATCAAACGAGATCTGGGAGCTGTGCAGGCTGAATTTGAATATCTAGCGTTTTTGGATGATGATGCTTATCCTACATCTGAATGGCTTAAAGTAGCAAAAAAAATTTTCAATGATAAAAATGTTGTGGCTATAGGAGGACCTGGTGTTACTCCTCCCCAGTCATCTTTAAAAGAAAAAATATCAGGATTGTTTTATGAGACCTTAATTGGAGGTGGTGGCTTAGCTTACCGCTACCGCCCTGTAAAAAAGGGGTTTTATGTGGAAGATTATCCTTCCGTGAATCTAATTGTAAGAAAAGAAGTATTCATTAAAGTTGGAGGTTTTAACAATTCTTTTTGGCCCGGAGAAGACACAAAACTCTGTCTTGACCTTATAAAAGTTGGAAAAATATGGTATGAGCCTACATTGTTAGTCTATCATCATCGTCGGCCGACTTTTTTAGGACATTTCAAACAGGTTGGTGGTTATGGTTTGCATCGTGGATACTTCGCAAAAATTTTCCCACAAACTTCAGCCTTGCCAATGTACTTTGTTCCTAGTTTATTCCTCATTGGAAATATCTGTCTTCCTTTGTTAGGTTTTGCATTTCCATTTTTTTGGACACTCTGGGGTACATTGCTTGGAATTTACCTTTTTTTTGCGATGTTTGAAGTTTTGCTAAAAACTCGACATCCAGTAGTTTTTTTCATGACTTTGGTAGTAATATTATGTTCACATTTAGTATATGGCTACCGATTCATTGAAGGATTCATTAAACCTAAACTTAAAAGCAAACTACGCTGACGTGCATAAGGCATTACACAACGTTCTTGGTAATGAATCTTTGAGCAAGAATACATTCAAACTTATTATTGAACGTGGACACTTGAATTTTCGGGCAGGTCAATGTGTAAATTTAGGACTGCCAAATTCTGCCATTAACCGAGAGTACTCAACATATTCAGGAGAAAAGGAAAATGAACTAGAATTCTTAATAAGGGAAGTTGAAGATGGAGATGTTTCTCCTGCATTGAGAAAATTAAATAGAGGAGATACTATCGAAATAGACGGGGCATATGGGCTTTTCACACTTCCTGAATCAAAGCCAGAAGATAGATCCTATGTTTTTGTAGCAACTGGAACTGGAATAGCACCGTTTCACTGCTTTATTCGTTCAATATCAAATCTTGATTATACAATATTACACGGTACAAGACTTAACGAGGAAAACTATGAAATCGGACACTATGCTGAAGATAGTTACATACATTGTGTTTCAAAAGAAAAAGGGGGTAATTTTGAAGGACGTGTAACTGATTATCTTAGACAAAATCCTCAAGGGGCTGAAAAGCATTACTATTTGTGCGGTAACAGGAATATGGCCAATGAAGTTTATGACATTTTAAGAGAACAGAAGGTTTCAGGTTCAAACATAATAACAGAAGTATTTTTCTAAAAAATGAAAGTCGCAATCTCATATCCACCAATCCTTAACAGGTTTGGTCAAAAGGCAATGGTTTCACAAAACCGTAATGTTCAGTTTTTCCAGAAACCAACCTATTTACTTCCAGTAGTTCAGGGTCAAGCAGCAACTTGGTTGGAACAGCTAGGCCATCAAGTCCTATGGGATGACGGAAACTCGCAGTTGAAAAGTTATAGAAGATGGAGTGATGATTTAGTAAGAGAAAATCCAGACGTGATTGTTTTTGAGAGCACTACTCCAGTAATGAAATTTTACTGGAGTACAATTGTGGAACTTAAAAATCGTCTACCCGAATCCATTTTTATAATGACAGGATATCATTCGATGCGCCGCCCAGAAGAAACTTTGTCCAAGTCACCAACTGATCTTGTTTTAAGAAGTAACCATATTGATTTTGTGCTTGCGAAACTAATCCCCTTTATTGCAAAAGAACCAAACTGGAGAGAAACATGCGAAATTGAAGGGCTGGTCATCCGAATGAAAAATGGTAACACTCGTGACACTGGCCATTTTAGGCAGGTTGAACCTCTCGAAAAATCACCATTAGTAGACCGTGATCTGGTTCAATGGAAAAATTATGCAAAAGAAAATGGAAATTTCCTCCAAACACCTGGCACATACGCGTCTAGTGTAATCAGGGATTGTATGTTCGGTAAATGCACATTTTGCCGCTACAATGGAGGTGATTTGACTTTTTCCATGCTTCCCGTAGAAAAAAGTCTAAATGAATACGAAAGACTCGTCAATGATTATGGTACAAAAGAAATTTTTGATGATTCGGGGGTGTGGTACAGAGGTAGGGAAGCTCGGGAATTTGCTCAAGGCATTATTGACAGGGGACTACACAAAAAAGGATGTTATTTTGGTTTCAACACTAGATTTGAATATTTGGATGAAAAAACTATAGCTTTGCTAGCAAAAGCAAATTTCCGTTTCATTTTGATAGGCCTTGAAGCTGCAGATGATGAAACTTTAGCTAGGCTAAAAAAAGGATACCAGATACAACACGTTGAACGATGTTTAAGCTGGATGACTAAATATGGATTGCATCCCCATCTTACTATTATGGTTGGTTATTACTGGCAAACACAGGAACAACTTGACCAAACCGTTTCATTCGTCAAAGATTTGATGCTAAGAGGACTGGCCCGAACACTTCAGGTAACTCTTTGCACACCACTGGACTTTACCGAATACCATGAAGAGTGTATCCGTGAAGGAGTTTTGCTAACTCGTAACTATGACGATCATGATATGAGTAAACTTATAGTTAAAACTCCTATTCCTCATGATTCTTATTATCTTGCAGTCAGGCAAATGTACTCAATTGCTTTCCATCCACAATTTATTCTTCGTCAATTAAAATTTTTATTTAGCTTTCGAAAACGTGATTGGCAGTTTCTATTTACTTATGGTCTGAGAGCAATACGTAGAGTAAGACAACATATTTTCAATTTAACCCGTGAACAGGGAAAGTCGGACAATAAGTTAGAGCCGGCCCATGCAGATTGAACTCAGTTTTTTTCTATGAAACGTTTACTTGTAGAACATTTGCCTATTTCCTTGCTAATTGGGATTTTAGGCTGGTTATCTGGAGGTGGACTGATCTGCATTCCTCTAGCTTTAGTTTTTGGGTGGTGTATTGACGCAGACCATCTATATGATTTTGGTTACTATTGGTTTCGGCACCAAAATAATAAGGATTGGTCAATTATTCGTACGGGAGAATATTTTAGCATAAATAAAAAAATATTTATTCCTCTACACTCTTGGGAACTCTCACTGATTTTAGTAACTGGCCTCTGGTTTTTTACACAAAATTGGATTTTAGCTGTAACGACAAGTTTATCACATATGGCTCATTTAATTCAGGATATGCGCACCTACCATGTAAGGATTTTGGGTTATAGTTTTATTTCTCGTTCCTGGCATGCTTTTGAACAACGAAGTTTTTGTTCTTCCTCAGTTAGTTGAATTTTCAGTGAATCCTGCAGTTTCTGTAATTGTTACAACTAAAAACGAAGAATATAATATCCGTGCATGTTTGGAAAGCCTTCTAAAACAATCAATGCCACCTTTAGAAATGATCGTGGTAGACAATTTTTCAGAAGATAAAACTACAGAAATTGCTCAAGAAT
>CACFAY010000049.1 GCA_902564345.1 uncultured SAR324 cluster bacterium | reverse complement strand
ATGAGACCCATTATGAATGAGAATCATAATAAGAACTTATTATTAGTGCATGTGCTCTGGGCAGTATTACTATTGATTTCCATTATTACCGTTAGATCAATATTCATGGATCAAGTTTCAGATGCGGAACAAAATCTTGAAAGACTCATCGAAGTTTCACAAAATAACAACCTTCTGCAAGAGCAGTTGAAAAAAATGGAGATAGAAAAGAACAAGCTTAATTCAGAGTTACAGGGATTTGATAAAAGCATGAATGAGCAGCTAATGAAACAAAAAAAACTAGAGGATTCATTATCCTTGAAAAAATCTCAGGCTATAGAAAAAACAAATTCTGAAGTAATCGCTTTCAAACCTGATCAAAATAATTGTTGTTATTGTTCTTGTGGAAACAATGTTTTTGACGATTCATTGTAAAATTTATCATAATCATGAAATTCTATACCCCCTTACCCAGGAATCTTGCTACAAAGTAGAAATTCAATTTTTTTAAAATTAATTTATGAAAGTTAAATAACTATTAAAAAGAACAGATCAACCAGTCAAAATAAATTTAACATTTAAGGGGCGCTAATTTAAAAAGAAAACTCTCAGTTTACGTTTAAGATCAAATCTAATCTTATTTAAAAAAATGATAATTTTTTAAATAATGATGGTAAGACTTTTAAAAAGTTAGAAAAGTAGAAAAGAAGAGTATGGGGTGGTAAAGTAAGAGTAAGAGTTGCCTGAAGGAAGCTGCCTAAGGAAAAAGGTATGGAATGTTTCCGTCTTTCACAGGGGCACAATAATAACGTAAAAATAAAAACACAGTAGAAGCAATTGCTAATAAATATTGACTAGACAGAAAGGACATCGGACGAGTTAATATTTACAGTGACTATAGTGAGATTGATTTAAATGGATGTATGCCCAAAGATGTGTTCATAGATTTAAAAAATAGTTATGGTTTCAGGTCATAAATTGGAAATTACTTCTATCAATAAAAATCATAAATCATTACACACAAACGCCAATGTTTAAGAGGAAATTCTGTAACTAGAAAAATATCTCACAAAAAAAACAAAAATAATGAACTATCACATAAAATCTATACAATTAGCTAAATATATATCAAATATTTACTAAATTATTATATAATCTCAGATAATGTAGTACTGCTAATTCAATTCCCCCCTGCTCTAATTAACTTTTATAAATATTTTTTTAAATTTACCACTAGTTAAGAAATAATCCCTTTAAAACATTATCATTGTTTAATTAAGTCTATTCATGGTTTTCAATTCTTTTATATTCTGAATTTTTAGTTGGTATTTTTGTTGGTATAAATTATTATTTGTTAGTAATCACTTTATTTCCCTCTCAATTTAAATTCTTTAATTTTAGTAATTTGCTGTTACCGATTAATAATTATTAATAGTTGTGAATGGTTAAGTTAATCCAAAATATAAATATAAAATTTCAAATGCGTAACTAGTAATGATTTTAATTATTTTAGGTTCCATTTTAGGTTATTTATTACCTGTTTCCTATCTTTTAAAAATAAATTTTCAAAGATCTCTATTTTTAATAATCTCAACTATAATCAGCTTAGAGTATATATTCTGTTTTTTTAATATTCTCAAACAAGGCTCATATATTATTTTATGCATAGGATTTATTTCACTAATTGCATCTTTAAAAATCATATTTACAAATCCGGACTACGTAAAAAAATATTTAACTCCTAGTTTAATAATTCCACTGTCAATCACTCTCTTCTTTTCATACTTATCCTTATTTATTATACCTGGTACATTCGACGAATGGTTACAATGGATACCTCATGCTAAAATTGTTTATTATAATGATGGATTTATAACAAAATCAAATTCAATTATTCATGAATTTTACCCTCTAGGTGGGGCATTATTTTACTACTATTTCCAATATTTATCGGAGTTTAATGATGGTAGTCTTTATTTTTCACAATGCTTACTACAGATGATCCCATTGCTAGTGCTTTTTGAAGAAAAATCTTGGTCAAACTGGAATAATGTTTTGATAAAATTTGTTGCAATTATTGGTATTTTATTTATTTATAATGTCAGGCTAGGGATTGGTGGGAGCCTCTATATGGATCATCCGGCTGCTATCTTTCTTGGTTGTTCACTAGTATTTTATGTTAATTCAGATAGAAAAAGAAAGGATATTTTATGTTTAATACCAATATTAGCTTCCTTAATTCAATTTAAATTAGGCTTATCTCCATTCGTTTATATAATAATATTATTAATTTTTATTGATCAAACAGTTATATTTTACAATGGTAAAAATATAGAAATTAAAATTATCAACTATATTAACTATATTATACCAGTATTTATTCTTTTATTTGTTTCTTATTTATCTAAATTAACATGGGAGAAATATATTGACTCTGAAGGTATTCTTATACAAATGTCTGGCAAAGAATGGAATTGGTATCCTAAATTAGAAAATATATTTAATTTATTTAAAAACAATTTAAATGATTTACAGCAAGTCCATTTCAATTATTTCATTGATTTACTGACTGATGTTAAAATCTTATTTACTGCAAATCCCATTCAGTTTATTTTTGAGTCAACAATTTTTAAATATATTTTTGGAACTTCACCAGTGTTATTTCTTGTACATATTCTTATTTTGATTTTAATTTATACAATATTTAAGAAAAAAAATCATTTATATAATGAATACGTTTTTGTTAATTTATTTTTTGTTTTAGGATATATTTCTTATTTGGTAGCATTACTATTGATGTTCCTTTTCCACGTTGCAGACCCATTATATAATTCATTTTATCGTTATGTAAGTATATATCAATTAATGTGGTTAATTTATATATTCAATCTACTTTTCAGAATCGAATTTAAAAATATTCTAAATTATAAAAAATATTTTAATATAGTTTCTTATATAATTATTGTTTTCATTGTTATTGTTCCATTACTTAAATTATATCGCGATAATTATACTGATTATAGGTTTTACAGGGGATCTTATTTATATGAAAGTTTGAAGCCTATGACTTCTAAAGTTAAGGAAGTAACACCAGAAAACTCTAGCATAAACATAATTTGGCAAAGTAGCTTTGGTTCGGAAAGGGGGATCATATTAAGTGACTTAACTCCTCGGGATGCAACAAACAATTGTTGGTCCATTGGAGATCCCTATTATGAAGGTGAACAGTGGACTTGTAAAATATCAAAAAGTCAATTTCTTAATCGAGTGACTGATTACGATTATCTATTACTCGGTTATATTGATAATAATTTTTGGCATAATTATGGTTCTCTCTTTCATGAACAAGAAATAAAAGACATTCAGCCTTTGATAAGTTATAAATTATGCAAAGGGGAAGGATTTAATAGTTTTGTCGGGAAATCTGGTTGTAAACATAAAGAAATTAAATCATATTTATTTAAAATTATAAAAATCAATAAAAATATTCATTTTGAAAATGTACTTTAGAAAAAATTCAAATACTCTTCAATTACCATTTTGAATGAAATTTAGATTTGTGATAAAAAACCAGAAAGTATCCAGTCCCAGCCATTGATTACCTTAATTAATCATAACACTTTTCTAAATTGTATAACTCGATGTATTGTCACTCGATGGCGTATTTGATGCTCTAACCTCACTCAGCGTTGGAGCTGTGCTGTTGATTGTGAAAGAAATTACCGAAAGAGTGCTTTTTGCATTGCTTGAATTGTCAGTAAACATGATGGTGCAGTCGCTGTAAGCTTCATTAGAGAGGGGGGTGTTGAAGGTTATAGTTTTGAAGCAACCCATTGCAGATCTAGTACTTGAGGGACAAGAAACTCCATAGCTGATGGTTATTGTATTATCAGATGAGAAATTTTAGTTTGGAGTAGTGTCGTTGTAAGATAAGATACGTCCTTCAGTGATGAAAACACTAAGAAAAAGGATAAAAAACCCCATTCTCCTTTCTGATTTTAAGATAAATACAAAAACCTAATTTGGTAATTCATGTTAATAAAATTAATTTTTGATTTTTCCAACTTAAAATAAGGCAAAATAAGGGGATACTGGCGCGGGTGGAAGGATTCGAACCCTCAGCCCTCAGATCCGAAGTCTGATGCTCTATCCAGTTGAGCTACACCCGCTTTTGTAAAGTATGGAAGAAAGTTATTTTTCTCGGAGAAATATGAAATTAAAATCTGGGGCGAGCGAAGGGACTTGAACCCTCGACCACTGGAATCACAATCCAGCGCTCTACCAGCTGAGCTACGCCCGCCATTTTAGGGATATTAAGGGTTAGGGTATTACACACTTTGGTAAAACCCATTTAAATGCAAATTAATAGTTTCCGTAAATCTTTCAACATTAATTTAGCATTCAAACATTTTTAAGTCCAATATGTTTATTATAAAATAAACTCCTACTTAAAATCATTAAATATTCTTTATTTCTTCAGACATTTAACTTCCTTCAAAATTTTAAAGATTTCTTGTGATTTAAACAAAGTTTTGATAACTATAAAAAGATAAACTAAACAAAAGCTTTAGAATGAATTAAAAGTGAAGGGTATTACTTCTAAATAATCGGTATTTTTGTTCTTGAAGGAATAGTGCATTTGATTTGACATAAAAAAATTTTTTTCTTTTATTGGAAGTACATTTCACAATAATATTTCTATATACATGATTATACTTATATTAAGCTTTTGCATTATATTTCATGTTAATTAGAATATTTAATAAAAATTTAAATAGTATTTAGGCTAAAAAATTTTTCAAAAATAAAAAAATTGTATGAGCGAAACAAAAATATTGATTAATAACATACTCGTCGAATTTAGAGACTATCTGCTGGAATATGACTTAATATATCTTGTTTCTGCAATTTCATACGGAATTGGCATAAGCTTAATTTTAAGGTGGTTTTATATAAACTATGGTAATGCCAAAACTAATAGAAAAATAGTGGCAGATGGATTCCCACTATTAATAATAAGTGTAACATTAATTATTTATTTAATTAAATCTTCAATAGCACTTTCTCTAGGATTGGTCGGTGCTTTATCAATTGTCAGGTTTAGGGCAGCAATTAAAGAGCCTGAAGAACTAATATATTTATTTTTTGCAATTGCAATAGGCTTAGGATTGGGAGCCAAACAAATACCTTCTGTATTAGTAATATTTGTTATTACATTGGTTTTTTTATTTATTAAACATAAAACATTTGAGACTAAATTGATGGATAAAAAGATATTAATTTCTCTAAAAATCAAACCTGAAGGTTCTGAAAATAATGTTTTAAATGATTGGAATAATATTGTAATGAAGAAAAATCAAAATGCAGATTTGCATAGATTTGATCAAAATAATTCAGAAATTAATGCTACTTATTTAATTGATATTCTTAATACAGATGAATTAAATAATCTAAGAGTTGAACTTCTTAATTACAATTCAAATACTGAAATTACATTTTTGGATAATACAAGACCTCTAATAGTTAGTTAAAATTATGGTTTAGAATAAAAAATTAATTAAATACTTTACTTAAAATGACTGAATTGCATAATGAAAGAATTGAATATAAAATACTATTATCAGGAATAGAGCCCAAAATTCTTGAAGAATATGTACATTCTATTCCTTATGCGTTTAAGTGTAGTTATGATGATAGATTTGTTAATAGTATTTATTATGACACTTTAAATTTTAAGGCTTTACATGACAACTTATCAGGAGTATCCCGTAGATACAAAACTAGATTAAGATGGTATAATTCAATAAATGAAGCAAATGACTGCTACATAGAATTCAAATATAAAAATGGGGTACTCGGGTCAAAATATATTGTACCTATAGATTTAAATTTAGGCTTGAATAATATAAGCCACTCAGAAATAGTTTTTGAGGTATCAAAGCAGTTAAATGATAATGATAATTTGATTTTTAATTATTGCAGTCATAATCCTGTGGTATTGGTTAGGTATCATCGTTCATATTACGAAAGCAAATCTTATGATATTAGAATTACAATTGATAAAGGCATAAGGTTTTATCCACAACAATTTTCGAGGAAATTAAATATTACAAATAATAGTAGGAATAATGAGAATATTATATTGGAGATAAAATATATGAATAGTAATCATGAATTAATTAGTGACATCGTTCAATATTTGCCTTACAGAGTCACTAAATCTTCAAAATATGTAATGGGTGTGGATAGTATTATGATATAGATACAGATTATTTAATGTTTCTATCAAAATAATCAGTATTATAAGAAGAAGTATCTACAGAATTGTTGTCAAGAATAATTTGTGAAAATGAGTCCAAAATATATTTTTCCTTGTTTTTGTAAAATAAAACATTATTAGCTTCAATAAACCCACCTCCAAATTCAGGTTTCTTTTTGTAAGCTGCAATTGCGAAACTTTTATTATTAACTAAGCGTGAGTTGCTTAAAGTAAGCTTAGATAGGTCTTTAGAAGCAATTCCAATATTTGCCCCGATTATATTTATATATTTAGCGTTAACATTAGATTTCTCGCCTATACTCAAACCTTTATCACCAACCTTTTCAATAGCTAATTTTGATAAATTAATATTAGACCCAGAAACATCAATAGCATCATTCCCAATATTGTAAAAAGAGGAGTTATGTATAATACCTTCACCAAAATCAATATCTATAGCGTCATATAATGAATTTTTAAACGTAGAATCATATATATAAACTTTTGAGTTGAAAACATTCAGTAAATCTTCTCCAAATGATTTATTAAATGTTGATTTAATAATTTTAACAGGACTTTTATAAAATGTTATTCCTCCAGTGACTATTGAACCTGATCTATTAAATCCAGCTACATTTGATATATAAACAGATTCCAGTAGAGAGTCATTTACAGTATTCATTAAAATTAATCCACCCCAACTATCTCCCTCGTTTTTAGAAGTAAACGAGATTGATTCTTTAAAATAGCCTTTCAATTTTAAAGGTGAAAACGAAAGAAATATCTTACCCCCATCAAATTTTAATTTTACATTATTATCTGATAGAACGGTATAGCCTGATGGTACAATAAGGTCTCCACTTACATCCCAATTTCCTGATTTAATTGTTAAAGTATTTTTTACATTATCAAATTTTAAAAATTTATGTTTTTTTACTAAATCATTTATATTCTGTATATCTTTACTTAGAAATATATCAGCATTGTTTTTAATCTCATTTACAAATCTATTATTATTTTTCCTACTACCCAATAAATTGTATTTTATTTTGATTTTATTTGAGTAACTAAGTTTGTTTGCCCAATTTATATCAAAGTAATCATTTTTATATGAGTTAATAAGCGGATAGCTTAATAGTTCCTGATTCCACTTAAGACTTGACGAAATTATTTGCGCGTCAATCCATGATTGACCTATTTTAATTTCTATCTTTTTAATTTCAATTGGTATTTTTCTAAGGTTTTTAATAAAAATTCTTTTAGAATCTTTGTTATTAGTTAAATGATTCTCATATGTATCAATTGATAGTTCTGGTTTTAAATATCCAGTTTTTGATTTTATTAAGTTAGCTTTATTGTACAATCGTTCCCAGCTAAAATGAGGATAATGTTCAAGATTACTGAATTCTTCATCAAACAAATTATAGTAGCCATCCTCTACTAACTTAATCCTATTATGAATCTTATCCACATACTCTTTTTTACTTATACGTCTCAATTCACTTACATATTTTCTGACAAAACCAATATCACTTAAATCCCATAAAATTGGAGGATTAAAAAACCCTATTAATGCATCATGATCATGTACTCCCACATCCCCATCATAATGGACCGGCTCTAATAGGCCTGTTATTGGGTTGTAATAAAATCTTAAATTTGTATACAAAAGACCGTGATGTGCATTAAATAAATCACATAATGCCCAATATTTAGCGAGCAAGTTTGTATCAAAGACATCTTCAATAGGATATTTTTTCTTCAATGCTCCGTTTAATTTTTCTTTTGCATTAGAAAACAAGTATGCTTTTTCAGAGTCAATCGCCACGGATTTAATATCAAAAGGGTCCACTATAGTTCCTGTATTTTCTGGCAAATACTCAGTTCTATCTGCATCAGTCCATTGTACCTCATCGTTCAATTTAACAATTACACCTTCTCTCCTATTTTGACTCTCTACTAACTCTTTCCTAAAAAATTCTTCAATCGCATATATACCCCACGCTTCCCCGTTTATATAAACTCTTACAAAATCGAATCTGGGTGCTAATATCCCTTCTTCTTTAAGTTGATTAATAAAGATCCATTCATTTAACATGTACCTTTCTTTAGGGTGTTGTATTGAAAAAACTTTCATTCCCATAAAGGTATTATCACCATTAATTTTTATTCTAAATGACCATTTTTTCCAAATGTTTATATGGCTCGTAAAATCTCCTTTTAGACGAATTTTTATAGGAACTAAATCCCCATTAATATCAATATGTGCAGGGAAATATTTTCGTACAGAAAAAAATGTATTATCTTTATTTTCTTTTACAATATTCTTTATTTTCAAAAAATTGTTGTTTTTTATG
>CACFAY010000048.1 GCA_902564345.1 uncultured SAR324 cluster bacterium | reverse complement strand
TTTAGGTTTTTTTACCATAATATTTTGTTTATAAATCAAAGTTGTGATAGAGTAAACTATTATTAATTCACAAAGTACATCTAAACATGACTTTTACTAATCAATTCCGCAGGAGGTTTTATGCGTCTCATTAAATTCATAGTATCCTTTCTTTTCATCTCTGCACTGATGCTGCAGCCAGTATTGGCAAAAAAAATTCCTTTAGGAATGTTAGTTGAAATTAAGGGAAAGATTGAATATAGCAAAAACGGGAAGCGCTGGAAAAAAGTGCGACGGAACAAATTTGTATACAAAGATTATTTAGTAAAGGTAAACTCAGACAGTTCTGTTAAATACATGAATCAGGAAACTAGCAAAACTACCCAACTTAAAGCTAATTCCATGGTTAAGGTTACTCCCGAAGGACTGCAGGCACTAGAAGGAACCCTTGGGGAAACAGATGCTGGAGGTGGATTGCTGGCTGGATTGTCCAAACAGTTCAAAAAGACTCAGAAATATACAACTGTAAGACGTTCGGTTCAAAAAGAGGGTATCCACCTAAAACTTGCTACTAATACAGTAACAAAAGAATTTTCTGAATTAGCTTGGGAAACTGCCGGGGCAGAATATAGTTATAGATTACATATTGGGAAACAGGACCGAAAGAATAAAGAATGGACAGATTCTGCTGTATATGATGTCCCTGCAACGACAGAAGGAATTGTTCGTACAAAAATTAAACCTATTAGTAAAAAACAGAAATATTTCGTTGAAGTATTGGATAGTAGTGGAGGAGTAGCTTATAAAGCTGATCCAGCTAATGTGAAAGTTCTATCAGGTAAAAAACTGGCAAAGTTCAATGAGCAAAAAGATGGAATCCAAAAAATGGATGAAAGCGGATTTCTATATGCAGGACTTCTGAAAGATAATGGCCTTTTGGTGCCAGCTCTTGATAAATACCAGCAATTCTTTGCTGAAAATGATGATGATGATGATATTAATGAGCTCCGACCTTTCATCATTGAAGTATATTCAAAGTTGCGTCTGGCAAAACTTAAATCCTCAGAATTGAAGAAGTATCAGTCAAACGAGTAATTAAGGTTATTATTTGAGGTGACTAAAAGCAGTTTAAAATTTTAACTAGATCAATTCTCTAGGGTGAATCATCTTTGCATCAGGGAATTTTGATGTCCATTTTTCAACAGATAATACGAATTTATCTGCCTGTTCAGGAGCTGAGGCACAAAAATTTTCAGGATTTTTTAGAACTTTATCAATTTCCTTCATAGATAGAGGAATTCTTCTATCTCTTGCTATACGTCTTGCAAATTCATTAGCGTTGCCTTTGCTTTTCTGGATTTTCTCTGTAACGGCAATTGCATGCTCTTTAATTGCTAAGTGCATGTTTTCCCTGCCACCCCCATTTTTAATAGCCATCATCAAAAGCATCGTTGATGCCAGTAAAGGCAAATTCTGCATAAGTTCTTCATCAATTCTAGCTTCATAAAATCCCATTTCATTCAAAACTGTAAGTGCAGCTTCAAGCTGACCATCAACTGCAAAAAACACCCCTGGTAAAGCAACACGACGCACAACTGAACAGGAAACATCACCCTCATTCCACTGATCACCACTTATACCACTTATCATTGCACCATAACCATTCAATATATGATGAAATCCGCAGATGCGTTCCGATGTTCGCGCATTCATTTTATGCGGCATTGCTGATGAGCCTATTTGTCCCTCCTTAAAGCCTTCTGTTGCCAAACCATGTCCTGCCATTAAACGCAATGTTTTTGCAAAACTAGAAATTCCTGAACTTATTGTAATAAGACTATGGACTGTTTCCAGATCAAAACTTCTTGGATAAATTTGGCCTACAGAATTCATGACTGAACTACAGTCAAAATGTTGAAGAACCAGCTTGTTCAATTGGGATAACTTCTTTTCGTCACCATTCATAAGCTTAAACTGATCAAGCCTCGTTCCAACAGCACCTTGAATTCCTCTCATTGGATAATTTTCTATAAAGTGATCAAGCCTTTTAAGAGCAAACAATATCTCTTCTCCGAACATAGATATTCTTTTCCCCACAGTTGTAGGTTGCGCTGGGACATTATGAGTCCTCGCAACAATAGAAATGGTTTTGGTACGTAGGCTCCATAAAGCCATTTGATGCAAAACAGCAATGACTTTTAAACGTATTATCTTAAGAGAACGAAATATTTGCACCTGTTCTACATTATCAGTTAAATCTCTACTAGTAAGACCTTTGTGTATATGCTGGTGTCCAGCCAAATCACAAAATTCCTCTATTCTTGACTTTACATCATGAAGCAGTTTTCTTTCACGTTTTGAGATACTTTCTAGGTTAATCTGACTCTTAACTTTCTCATAAGAATCAATTGCTGATTCAGGGATATCAACTCCCAATTTTTTCTGTGCCCTCATTACAACTATCCAAAATTCTCGCTCAAGGATTACCTTCCCTTCAGGTGACCATATCCCCGAAATTTCTGGACTTGCATAACGAGATGAAAGTATATCGGGAATCATAATCTGATTAACTGGAGTGGACTAAATATTAATGAATTGTTTTATGCAGTATAGATTGTTTATGATTTAAACCAGAAACAAATTTTTTCAAAGACCAACTTTTACTCGCACTCTTTCGGTGACTTGTCTTGCAATTGCACTTGCTTTGTCTCGACCAGATTCAAGTATTCCATCTAGTTGAGGAAGGTCTTTTCTAATTTTTTGATATATCTCCCTTGGCTCACTCAGTTCAAGATTTAATGCTTCAAAACAAATCTCCTTTACTTCACCGTAGCCCAAACCTCCTGCTAGGTAGCGGGAAGCCAATTCTTTCTGTTCTGTTTCTGTTGAGAAAAACTTATAAAGGGAAAAAACATTACAAGTGCCAGGGTCTTTAGAGTCTTCAACTGTTTTTGAATCTGTAGTTATCTTCATGATGGCTTTTCGGAACTGTTTTTCCGAAGCCATCAACGGGACCACATTACCATATGATTTGCTCATTTTCCTACCGTCAAGCCCCGGTATTGTAGCTACATCATTTTGAATAATTGCCTCTGGAATAACAAACACATCGCCAAAAAGATGATTAAAACGAATGGCCAAGTCTCTTGTAATTTCTAGATGTTGCTGCTGGTCTTGTCCTACTGGTACAAAATTAGAATCATATATCAATATATCGGAAGCCATAAGAACAGGATAACTGAATAATCCCATATTAACTTCCTGCTTCTTGGAAATCGCGTCCTTAAACGCGTGAGCCCTCTCCATCAAACCTTTTGGTGTTATACAGGAAAGAATCCATGTAAGTTCTGTAACTTCTGGAATATCTGATTGACGAAAAAAAGCATGATTATCAAAATCCATTCCCAAAGCAGCGAAAATGGCTGTTAGATCGTAAGCATTCTCTCTAAGTTGATTAGGGTCTTGAGTGGAGGTGAGAGCATGATAATCAGCGATAAAGTAAAACGTCTCATGCGTTTTTTGCATTTGTATCGCCGGTTTAATCATGCCCAGATAGTTACCTAAATGGGGAGTACCAGTAGGTTTTATACCTGAAAGTGAACGGGGCTTTGCACCCATATTTCAAACAGTAGAAGAAACTGCTTCGTCCTGAGCAACCACACTGATAAATTTTCTTTTATGCTTTCCATTTCCTTTTTGACTGAACATAACGTGACCCGAAACCTTGGAAAACAAAGTGTAATCTTTCCCTGTACCAACGTTTGTTCCTGCATGGAAAGTTGAACCTACTTGACGAACCAGTATATTCCCTGCTTTTACCAGTTCTCCACCATATTTTTTAACACCTCTTCTTTGACCTTGAGAATCTCTACCATTGCGACTGCTACCAGCCGCTTTTTTATGCGCCATGATTATATCTATGTAGTAGGTTTATCTTCTTTTGATTTATTTACAGCAGTTTTTTTAGTTGCAGCTTTTTTAGTTGCAGCTTTTTTTGTTGTAACTTTTTTTGTTGTAGCCTTTTTTACCAAAGTCTTTGGAGATTCAGAATTATCTATAATTGTTTTTTCCTGTAATGCTTTTTTTGCTGCAGGTGACTTTGCACTGATCTTATCTATTTTTACCATAGTGTGGTCTTGCCGATGACCATATTTCCTTCTATAGGTTTTTCTTCTCTTCCTTTTAAAAACAATAATTTTTTTATCCTTACCGTGCTCAATAACTGTGCCTTCTACTTTTGCACCTTCTAAAATAGGATTTCCTATTTTAAGGTTGTTCTCCTCATCAGAAATTGCCAATACCTGACTTGTTTCAAATGATTCTCCTGGCTCCGCTTTCATTCTATTAAATCGAATGACTTCGCCCTTGGCAACCCTATATTGCCTGCCATCCTCACTAATTATTGCAAACATTTTATGAATTTCTATTTTAAAATTACAAAAACGGTCAATTATCTCATTTTAAGATGCACTAAATCAAGTTTATTTATAGATAATTATATTAACAATCACTAATAGATTTTTATCGTCTTGGTTCAGTACGTATGCTAGTATGGAAATTTAATATGTATAACTTAAATTTTTTAACTATGGAGCAGAATGAGTTCAAATTACTGGGAAACATGTGGAAACTACACTGACATAAAATACGTAAAATCAAAAGATGGAATTTCTAAAATTACAATCAATCGTCCAGAAGTTAGAAACGCATTCCGACCACTTACGGTTCGTGAAATGAGGATTGCACTGGAAGATTCTCGCGAAGACACTGACATAGGTGTAATAATTTTAACTGGCGAAGGAGATAAGGCCTTCTGCTCCGGAGGTGATCAACGAGTACGAGGTGACTCTGGATATAAAGACAATGAAACTGGCCATTCAAGACTTAATGTTTTAGATTTTCAGCGTGAAATACGATCATGTCCAAAGCCGGTCGTAGCGATGGTTGCAGGATATGCCATTGGCGGTGGGCATGTTTTGCATGTAATGTGTGATCTAACTATTGCTGCAGATAATGCCATTTTTGGACAGACAGGTCCTAAAGTGGGTTCATTTGATGGAGGATACGGGTCAGGTTATCTAGCAAGAATTGTTGGGCAGAAAAAAGCACGTGAAATATGGTTTCTATGTCGTCAGTACAATGCCCAGCAGGCACTTGATATGGGACTTGTTAACTCTGTGGTACCATTGAAAAACCTTGAAGAAGAAACACTTCAATGGTCAAGAGAAATGCTGAAAAATTCGCCCATGGCACTACGTTGTTTGAAATCAGCGATGAACGCAGATTGCGATGGCCAATCAGGTATTCAGGAACTTGCAGGCAATGCCACAATGCTTTTTTATATGTCAGAAGAAGGCCAAGAAGGAAGGAATGCTTACCTAGAAAAACGCAAACCAGATTTTAGTAAATTTAGTCGTCAACCATGAAATTCAATAAAAACCTAAAGATCTGGTTTTTGGCAGTTCGTCCAAAAACACTTTCTGCTGCTGTTGCGCCTGTTATGATAGGAACAACCATGGCTTTCGTGGGAGGACATGGTCATATAGGGGCAGCATTTGCTGCTCTTGCAAGCGCACTTTTGATTCAAATAGGAACTAACTTCGCTAATGACTATTTCGACTATCTAAAAGGCGCTGATAACGAAGAACGCATAGGCCCTCTACGTGTAACTCAGGCAGGATATGTCAAACCCAAAACTATGTTTCGAAATTTTGTAATTACATTCGGGCTTGCGGCATTTATTGGTTTGTATTTGATTTATAGAGGAGGATGGCCAATTATTTTAATCGGAATTCTTTCCATTGCATCTGGAATTCTCTACACAGCTGGTCCATGGCCTCTGGGTTACTTGGGACTAGGAGATTTTTTTGTGCTAATGTTTTTCGGGCCAGTTGCTGTTTGTGGAACTTTTTATGTACAGACATTAGAGATTACAGATACAGTTTTTTTTGCCAGCTTTGGCCCAGGATTCTTAGCAACTGCACTTCTTGTAATTAATAATTTAAGAGATATTCCAACGGATATAAAAGCTGGGAAACTGACCCTAGCAGTTCGTTTTGGGCCTACTTTTGCCAGAACTGAATACCTTGTCCTTTTTGTCTCAGCACTGATTCTGCCAATGATACTGGCCTTATTTTTTAATGGTAAATGGTATGCTTGTATTTCAACCCTAATAATTATCCCGGGTTACTCAGCGATTCGTCAGATTATTACTGGAATAAGTGGCAGAGAGTTGAACCAGACATTAAGTACTTCAGGCAAGCTGATAATAATTTACAGCGTCCTTTTTTCAATCGGTTGGTGGATAGGATAATTATGAATTCCTGTCAGTGGGAGTTATATAAATATTCACTCCCGTTAAAGAATCCAGTAAGGTTACTAGATCACGAATTGAAGCAACGAAAAGGTCTTATTCTTCGCCTTTATGACAAGGCAGGAAATTTTGGGGAAGGTGAAATTTCACCATTGCCTTTGATGCATACAGAGTCCTTGTCACAAGCAGAAATTCAACTCAAAAATTTCCTCTCTAAATCTTTTCATAATAATCCTTATTTTATCAAATCTTTATATCCCTCAGTGCGTTTTGGATTTGAAATGGCATGGCGCACATTATTTAAAAAATTTGATTTAGATCAGGAGGTTTATTCCAGTGGAGAATTAATTATAGAAAAAGGTAAGGTAAAAAACTATATCTCATTAGAGCAAATCCCAGTTAATGCTCTGATAACCGGCTCAGTAGATGATTTAAAACACCAATGTGAACAAATTAAACTTGATGAATTTAAGGCAGTTAAAATAAAAGTTGGGAAATTAAAAGTATATGAAGATTTAAAAAGGCTTGAACTTGCAAAAAAGATTTTTGGAAATCAAATTACCATACGTGTCGATGCAAATCGCGGATGGAAATTTAAGCAGGCAAAAGAGTTCGCAATGGGAATAAGAGACTTTAATATAGAATATTGTGAAGAGCCACTCAGAAATATAATACAGCTTGAAAAACTTCATGAACATACAGGTATTAAGGTCGCTCTTGACGAAACATTATGGAGTAATCCAAACCCAATTAAACTTCCCAATTCAGCAATAAGTGCATTGATTCTGAAACCAAGCATTTTGGGGGGGTGGATGAATACTAGTTTATGGGTCAATCACGCTGAAAAATACAAAATAAAGGCAGTAATAAGCAGTGGCATGGAAAGTGGTCTTGGACTTAACTGGATAGCATTAACAAACCTGTTTCTCCTAAAAAAAATAACACCTGCAGGACTTGATAGTGCAAAATTCTTTAAATATGACTTAGCTGATCCACCTTTTTCCATTTCAAAGGGGAATTATGTTTTTCCTAATTCTTGGCCAGTTGCAAAAAAAAAATACCTTAACAAAATTTCTCAGGGCAACTGGAAACCCAATGGTTGAAATAAAACCAAATCTACTTAATCAGATTTACGATAAGTACAAAGATCTTCCATTAATTATAAATGGGGATCAATGCTGGACTTTTGCTGAATTTTTTAATGAGGCATACCTTTTAAGCAATTCTATATACGGTGATCCTAAAAAAAAATTTGCCCTTTGCTCAGAAAATTATGAATTCATGTTGTTGGCAATGATGGCCATATGGATGCGGGAAGGAATTGCTGTGACATTAGATCCAAAATTTCCAAAGATACAAAAAGAAAATCTTCTGCGAAAATTAAAATGTAGTGCAACTTTAAAAGAGAATTATAACATCAAATATTCACAGTCTTTAACAAAAAGAGAAATACCAAAGTTGAAACTTGATGCTTGGAGTACCATCATTTTTACATCCGGAAGTAGCGGGTTTCCAAAGG
Organism: uncultured SAR324 cluster bacterium; assembly: GCA_902564345.1. GTDB lineage: Bacteria > SAR324 > SAR324 > SAR324 > NAC60-12 > Arctic96AD-7. Next base: position 1,022 of record CACFAY010000048.1, on the reverse strand, counting down.
CTGTTGTGCATACTCTTGAGAACCACTTTTACAGTGCAAAGGGATCAAACATGATAATGGAATTGAAACCGGGAGACCGATGGCTAATGTCACTACCTCTGTTCCACGTGGGTGGACTTGCCATCTTTTTTAGATCTTTGGTTTCCGGTTCTTCAGTTGTAATCCCTTCTAAAAACAAATCATTAATTCAAAACATAGAGAAAAATCAAGTCACTCATCTTTCAATGGTGCCAACTCAATTGCAGCGCATTTTAAAAACTGACAAAGGTAGAGAATCTTTACATAAGCTAAAGCTTATTTTACTCGGAGGATCAGCAATTCCCGAATCATTAATGGAACATTCCTATAAGCTTGGATTGAAACTACTTACAACCTACGGTTCCACAGAAATGGCATCACAGGTTGCCACATCAAGCCCTATAAAAACTAAAAAAGGATGGTTAGCAACAGGGGAAGTACTACCTTTCCGAGAAGTAAGAATTACTTCACAAAATGAAATAGAACTTAGAGGAAAAACTCTTTTCTGCGGTTATCTCACAGAATCTGGCCTAAACCAGCCTTTTAATAATCAAGGCTGGTTTTCAAGCGGAGATAAAGGATACCTGATTAAAAAAAACATTGAGACAAATCTCCAAAGAATTAATCCTGAAAAACACACACAAAAAACTAAAATAGCAACTAATGATGATTACCTTATTATCTCAGGCCGTAAGGATAACATGTTCATTTCAGGGGGAGAAAATATCTATCCTGAAGAAATAGAAAGCTCACTCATGCAGTTTCCAAAAACCGAACGTGCTGCTGTTGTTGCTGTAAAAGATCCTGAATTTGGACAGAGACCAGTTGCTTTTATTAAAAGTTATGAATTAGTTTCAGAACATGTAGTGAGGAAATTTCTTGAAAAAAGTTTACCTCGATTCAAAATTCCTGAATTGTTTCTACCATGGCCTGAATTTGCTGAGGATGGATTGAAATTGTCAAGAAAAGAACTAACACAAACTGCACAATCACACTATGATTTT
>CACFAY010000047.1 GCA_902564345.1 uncultured SAR324 cluster bacterium | reverse complement strand
TAGTTATGTTTTAGGCCTTTTTCTGTACTTAATATCAGTCTGCTATGGAAGCATTATGGTTTGCTCTTTTGAGCTATCATGTAAAGACTTATACAAACTTATTTGAGAAGTGGATATCATTGGACAGTTTTCACTGACTTTAAATTTTTTCAATTCAATGAGGTAAATATGCGATCACTATTTAAAATATATTTTGCTGGATTGGTTGTGTTAATGGCTGTCGCTATCTCTCTACCAGTTCAAGCAAAGGTTGTAGGAAATAAAATAATACTTGGTTCGGCAATTTCATTTACAGGTAAATATTCCTCAAATGGTATTCATGCATCAAACGGATATAACTTAGGGATCAAGCGTGTCAATGAGATGGGGGGAGTAAAAGTTGGAGGAAAAACCTACATGCTTGAAGTTAAGTATTATGATGATGAATCAACACCTGCTCGTGCAGCTCAGTTGGCGGAACGACTAATTAAGCAGGATAATATTAAGTACTTTCTTGGCCCTTATAGCTCAGGATTAACGAAAGCCATTGCTCCTGTGACTGAGAAATATAAAATTCCTATGGTTGAGGCTGAAGGTGCATCTAGGTCTCTTTTTACTCAGGGATATAGGTATCTTTTTGCAGTACTTTCAACTTCAGAGCAGTACTTGGCGAGTGCAGTTGCGCTTGCCGCAGAAGTTAATAAGAAAAACGGAAAATCACCAGGAAACGTAAAAGTTGCAATGGCTTTCGAGAATGATCCATTCTCTCTGGATGTTCGAGCTGGAGTGGTGGATGATATCAAAAAACATGGTTTAAAAATTGTTGTTGACGACAAACTCCCGAGAGACCTTAGTGACATGACACCTACTCTTCGCAAGGCAAAGGCATTAAAGGCAGATCTGCTGGTTGTCTCAGGACATTCAAAGGGTGCTGCAACAGCAGGACGTCAGGTTATTGAAATGAAAGTCAATGTACCAATGGTTGCAGTTACACACTGTGAATCTGCGGCACTAATCAAGAAATTTGGGGCAGGTGTTAACGGTTTCCTGTGTCCGACACAATGGGCAGAAACCCTTACCTACAGTGGTAAGCATTTTGGTACTGCTGCAGAATACGATACACTCTTCAAAGCAAGCTTTGATGGATACAAAAACGTACCTTACCAAGCAGCTCAAGCTTCAGCAGCTGTTCTTGTCTGGGCTGAAGCATTTGAAGATGCAAATTCGTTCGAAACTGAAGCTTTGAGAGATGCGATAGCAGCAACTGATATGAAAACATTTTATGGAAATATTCGTTTCTCGAAAGCGGGGAACAATATAGCTAAACCCATGGTGCTTAGGCAAATTCAGGCTGGGAAACTGAATGTGGTTGCTCCATCAAAATGGGCATCACATCCAGTTAAGTGGCCTAGATAATTTTACTAAAAGTTAATTAAAGCGTTCCTGTTTAAGTGCAGGAACGCATCGCTTTTCCTGCCTGAATAAAAAAATCATGTTAGACAACCTGAGCCTTCTTGGTATGGTTCCCTCGCTGAACCTTCAGCTTCTTTTGGATGGATTGCTGATTGGTTCTGTTTTCGCACTTGCTGCATATGGTCTTGCACTTGTATGGGGAGTCATGAATATCAAAAACTTAGCCCAAGGAGATTTTGTTATTATGGGCGGATATATAGCTTATACTCTCTCAGAACCACCAATCAACCTGCATCCTATAATAAGTATCCCAATAATATTCGTCGTTATGTTTGTATTTGGTTGGGGAGTTTATCACACCATAATTAAAAGGGTAATTGAGAGAGATTTGTTTACCTCTTTGCTTGCAACATTTGGTCTGGCCATAGTAATTCAGCAATTGTTAAATATAGCATATGGTCCAGATGTACAGACTGCTGAAGCAGGTATGGAAATACGAGAATTTTTTGGTGGTGATATTACTATTGCAGATACCAAATTAGTGTCATTTCTTCTTGCTTTAGTTGTGGGCCTCTTGATTTCAATGTTTATGAAAAAAAGTAGGATGGGAAGAGCAATTAGAGCCACTTCTCAGAACGCTCGTGCTGCACGAATAATGGGTGTGGATACTAACAAAGTTTACGCATTTACTTTTTCGCTTAATGCGGCTATATGCGGTGTTGCAGGAGTGCTTATTTCTATAATCTGGGTCATTCAGCCATTTTTTGGAATAACTCACTCAATAAGGTCTTTTGTTATTGTTACATCTGCAGGTTTTGGAAACCTAATTGGAGTAATTCTTTCTGCTTTGGGTCTAGGGACAGTTGAACAGTTTAGTGGGTTTGTTTTTGGTGCAGAATTTCAACAGGCAACAGTTGTTGGTTTGCTGGTGGGAGTTTTAATTATTCGTCAGATTATGCAAAGTCGTCAGCGTCAAGTGGTTAAATGAATATTAAGCTAACAAAAGTTATTTTTTATGGTTCAATTCTGCTGGCAGGTATATTTGCGCCTATTCTTTTTCCTGCATACACCTTTCAATTAGCCTTGCTTTGGATGATGATTCTTTTTGCCCTTACATGGGACATTTTAGGAGGTCAGATGGGTTACAATTCACTCGGAAATATCCTATTTTTTGGTGCTGGCATGTACATTTGTACTGTTGTTCAAATTGGTATGTATTATGATGTTGCTGAGTACACTGCCCATTTTGGGGCTGTAAAAGTAGATTTTACTTCCTATCAATATTTTACGGGAATTGCGACAGGATTGGTTGTTGCAGCAATAGCCTGTGTAATTATTGCCGTGATTTTTGGCTGGATAGTCTTTGGTCTACGTGGCCCTTATTTTGCGATCGGCACCCTGGGAGTAGCAATTGCTGCGGGGGAATTAGTAGGGGCTTGGGACTATGTAGGAGGCGGTGGTGGTATTTCATTACCAAATTATCCCGGTGGTCCGGCTGATCGTGAAATGTTTTTTTATAATCTCTGCTTTATTTCTGCAGTTTGTACTTTTGTTTTTCTCAAGTGGCTCTATTCTACCAGATTCAAGCTCGCACTTAATGCGATCCGAGATGATGAAGAAAAAGCTGAAGCAATGGGGATTCATACCAACCGCTACAAGACAATTGCTTGGTCATTTTCAGCCTTTTTTCTAGGGATATCAGGAGGTATTTTTGGAAACATGACTGGCTTTATAGAACCACTGGAAGTTGCATTCCCAACAGTTACTTTTGGAATATTCATGGTACTTATGGTTTTGCTGGGTGGAAAAGGAACACTTTGGGGGCCTGTAATTGGAGCAGTAATTTTCCATCTTATCAAGGAACTTACCTGGACCTACCTGCTTGGTTGGCAATGGGTGGCACTAGGAGCTCTCATTATTATTAATGTGGTTTATTTCCAACAGGGTATCATGGGTTGGGCACAGGAGAAGTGGCCGGAATTATTTGGAATTACTTTAGACGAAACTAACTCTGGAACTGAAGAAAAAATTCTTTCTTAAAAAAAGAGTATACTCATGAAAAAAATCATTCAAGTTAGGGATGTAAATAAATCTTTCGGCGGAGTTATTGCTAACAGAAATATTTCAATTGATGTAGAAGAAGGTAAAATTACTGGTCTTATAGGTCCAAATGGTTCAGGAAAAACTACTCTTTTCAACTCTATAGTCGGATATCACCCCATTGACTCAGGAACAATCCATTTTGAAAATCATGAAATATCAAAGCTCCGAGTGCAGAAAATTGCACGGTTAGGTGTTTTGCGGACTTTTCAGCAAACAAGAATTTACTCAAAAATGAACTGTGTCAAAAACATGCTGATTTCATCTGCCCATCATAATACAAAATGGACAGATATGTTTTCGTACTATCCAAAAGAATTAACTGAACGAGCAGAAAAACTGCTGGAATTTGTAGGGCTTTACGGAAAACGGTTTTTAATTTCCGGAGACCTTTCATTTGGTCAGCAAAAGCTGCTTGAATTTGCTATGGCACTAATGAATGAACCAAAGGTACTTCTTCTTGATGAACCAACCGCTGGAATTAATCCTACTTTGATTAATGGACTGATTGACAGATTGAAACGAGCCAATAATGAATTCGGAATTACTCTCTTTGTTATCGAACATAACATGAGAGTAGTCATGAATCTGGCAGAAAGCATCTACTGCCTTGCTCATGGAGAGATGCTTTCAAAAGGCACTCCTGAAGCTATTAAACAGGATCAGAAAGTAATTGATGCATATCTTGGAGCACATTGATGCCAAAGAACAATCTATCAAAAAATACTGATTCTAAAACTTCATTTGGTTACCATGATGGAGAAGTAGAAACGGTTATTTCGGTTGATGATGTAAATCGCGAAGCAAAACAGCTGGCAGAAAAAGTCAGCATGGAAAAAATATCTGGATTAGTAAATGGAGAGCCGTTCTTAAAGGTCGAAAGCTTGAACGCCGGTTATGGAAAAATGGAAATCCTGCATGACTTTAACCTTCAAGTTGGTAAAGGACAGTCACTCTGCATGATTGGTCCAAATGGCGCAGGAAAATCAACTGTACTTCATTCAATTTTTGGATTCACCAAGATTTTTTCAGGAAATATTAAGTCTTATATTGGAGACAGTCATCAATCAATTGCTCAAATGAGTTCTAGCCAGAAGCTTAAAGCTGCGGGAATCTCATATATTCTTCAGGATAATTCAGTATTTCCTGACATGACTGTTGAAGAAAATTTGTTAATGGGTGCATATTTAAAAGAAAATACGGACGAAATAAATACCTCAATTGAGCGTATTTTTGAAAAATATGACAGGCTTAAGGTGAGACGTAGCAAACCTGCTAGAGTGCTTTCTGGAGGGGAAAGAAGATTACTTGAAATTTCCAGGGCACTTGTAATGGAGCCAAGTATTCTACTTGTTGATGAACCTTCAATCGGGCTTGAACCACGTTTTATTGATATGGTTTTTGAAATTTTGGATGATTTGCAGCGAAATGAAGGCAAGACTATTTTGATGGTGGAACAAAATGCCAAGAAAGGTCTTGAATTCTGTGATATTGGATATGTTCTTGTTTCAGGCAACCTTGCGATGGCAGATACTGGAGATAAACTTCTTAAAAATCCTGATGTTGGAAGATTGTTTCTTGGCGGTTAAAAGTAGACTTTTCAGTATTTTTATGAAATTTTTTTAATAGAACTCAAAGGAAACGCCCAGAGTTTGAAGATTCTTCAACTGGGATCGTATTTTTGAAGCTCTCACTAGGTTTTTCCCACTGTTGTTCATGAGTACCTACATATACGAGTCCAAGCACAAGAAGGGCCACGAAAATAATAATTGCCTTCTTTTCCTTTGGTTCAAAGTTGTTCAGCATAATCAGAATTGGTGAAGGAATCTGAGGTCGTTATTGTAAAAATAGCGAATATCATCTATGTTATGTTTTAGAAGAGCAGGTCTTTCTACTCCCATACCAAAAGCAAACCCATTCCATTCTTCAGGATCATAACCCCCGTTACTTAGAACGACGGGATGTACCATTCCGGCACCAGCTACCTCCAACCAGCCCGTGTTTTTACATAAACGGCACCCTCTGTTTTCACAACTGCAACTCATGTCTATTTCGATACTTGGTTCTGTGAAAGGAAAGTAGCTTCCCCTTATTCTGATTTTGCGTTCTTCACCATACATTTTGTGGGCGAATTCACCCATCACACCGATTAGGTCAGTTAGTCTAATATTTTTACCTATTGCCAAACCCTCAACCTGGTAAAACTGATGTTCAGAGCGTGGCGTTATTTGCTCATATCTATAACATTTTCCTGGAAGAATCACCCTAATTGGCTCTGGAAAATATTCACGCATTGCTCGGATTTGTCCGGGAGACGTGTGAGTTCGTAATACTACCTTATCATTTACCCAAAACGTGTCCCACATGTCTCTAGATGGGTGATACTTTGGAATATTCAAAAGTTGGAAATTAAATTCATCACTTTCAACTTCTGGAGCTTCGTAAACGCCAAAACCCATTTCTTTGAATATTTGGTATATGCGCCTCAATGTTTGTGTTGTAAGGTGTAGATGCCCAGATTTGCAGGGACGCCCTGGGAGTGATACATCAAGATCATCAATTCCTAACTGTTGATCAAGTTTGCTTTCTTGCAGAGACTGTTGCCTAGAATTAAATAGCTCTTGGAGTTCCTGTTTAACTTTGTTTATAACCTTACCTATTTCAGGTCTGTCCTCTGCAGGTAGTGTCTTTAATTGTTTGAGTAATGATGTCAAATTTCCCTTACGACCAAGATAATTGTGATACCATTCTGGCAACTGTTTAGTTTCGGTTAAAGAATTTAGTTCTATCTTCCCTCTTTCTCGAAGGTTTTTTATCTTTTCAAGCATTATTGTGCAACCATTGGGTGATTAAAATTGATTCAAATGTTTATAAAAATTTCTGGGTAAGATTTTTGAAAGATTTTGCATGATTTTTTTTTATTTTATCAACTAAATTGCAATAAACTATTTTTGCTGAACATATCCGGAATTATCATTACTCATAAAATATTAATTAATTTAAATGGGAATTATCCACATTATTAAAATAAGTGATCAACCAAAATTTTGAAAAACATTCATTTTTTCATATTATTCTTTTAATCAAGTTAAAAAAACTATGGACTTGGATTCGATTCTGATTCATTAATTTCTTGTTTAATCTCTGAAAGATTAATGTCAACTCCACTACTTCGAAGTCGTGAAAAAGATTCAAAAACACCCTCTAATTGCTCCCCATCTCTAGCATTTTTTAAAATACGATGTTTAAATTGCTTAAATGAAATTTTATGGCTACCTTTAACTCTAAGCTCGCCATTAACGAATTCCTGTAAATCTAGATGAACATTATCAAATTGATCACACCAGTTATTAAATGTAAGGTAGGCTTCCTTTAGTGGAATAATATCAGGTTCGACTAAATCACCATCATTCCCGGAGGAAGCAGAGCTTTTATTGGCCATTTGCATCTCCCTTTCAAGCGTTCTGGCAAGGTCTGGACGTCCAAGTGGATCAGATAATCCTGTCGCGGCCAGTGTGCTGCTGGGTGAAGTCATTGAAGGGATTTGCTCTGAAGCTATTTGATTAAATGATTGCGCAGAAGTCTTTGAAGCACCTGTCTCTATGTTAGAAATTCTCTGCTGCACTGTATGAATTTGATCAACCATTCTTGTAAGCTCCGCCTGCAAAGCTCCCAATTCCGCGGCTCCAAGAGCTTTTTTTTCACCAGTTTTAACATAATTTGGTAGCACGTTTATTTGCTGTCTTTTAAGCCAAGCAGGTGTAGTAAGCCTAGTCTGCCATTCAGGATGTTCATGAAGCTGATTTTCACAAGAAGCCAGCCATGTTTGAAAACTGAATGGACGATTGGGAATTTGCGCTGGCTTTTTGAATGTAATTGGGCAATCAATCTCAGCTATCCACTGGAGCCAGCCGTCCCATGTTTTTTTTGTTTCTTGCTCCAGTACGAATTTCTGAAGCCTTTCTTCAAGAGCTTTGAGCATGTTTGGCGTTTCAATTAACTGTTTTGCCTTTAAACTCAGAGTTTCCCACTAGTTTCCATAGAATAAATAAAATCAAGAAATGTCCTAACAGCATCACTTTCCCCAAAAGTTTCCTCAATTACTCGCAGTGCCTCGTCATTTTTAAGTTCAGATCGATAGTAAATTCTATGAGTTTCAAGGATTTCTGCGATTTGTTCCCGGCTGAATTTTTGACGCTTCAAACCGACGATATTCACACCTTTAACTTCAAATCTGTTTCCATATCCTGTAGAATACGGGGGGACATTACGGTCAATTAGAGATCCTGCCCCAGTGTATACAAAGGAACCTATCTTAAGGAATTGAGCAACCCCATTTTGTCCACCTAAAGTAACATAGTCATCCAAAGTAACATGACCACTTAGACCTGTGTAGTTTGCTAATATATTGTTGTTACCTATCCTACAGTCATGAGCAACATGCACGTACCCCATCAATAGATTACTGTTCCCGATTAAAGTTTTGCCTCCTCCCCCGATTGTACCTCGGTGAACTGATACACCTTCACGAAATGTATTGTTACTCCCCACAATCAGTTGAGTTTTTTCCTGATTAAATTTTAAATCCTGAGGATCACCTCCTATTATGGAAAAAGGGAAGAAAATGTTTTCGGAACCAATTCTGCAGGGGCCATCAACAACAACGTGAGATTTTAGCTGGCATCCATCACCAAGTTCGACTTCTGCACCAATACGACAATAAGGTCCAATTGAAAGATGATTCCCCAGTTCTGCTTTTTCATCGATAATTGCTGTTGGATGGATATTGTTCATAATTTTAATCAGATAATTTTTTGTTTTATTTGTCAGATTATTTAAATTTTTTTAAACAAGTTATTGTGCGTTGAATCAATCTCTAAAGTCAAGGGAACACTCTAGTACTAAAGGCTTTTCAATACAAAAGCCACTTCTACTAATGTTCCACAAACTAAGGTTCACGAATTGCATAAATCAGGCTTATTCAGTACACATTTCGTAATCATATTATCAAAGAAAAATGCAAAAATTTTTAATCACATTTCTGCCAATTATTCTGTTTGCTTCATTAGCAAGTGCTGATACATTAAGACTTAACAGTGGTGAATCCCTTGAAGGTAAAATTAGATTAATGGATGAAAAAACATTATATTTAGAATCAAAACTTACTTCCCAGGAATTGAAAATAGACAGGGCCGACCTTAATCTTATTGAATTTGATTCCTCTACAAGAAGTTTCGCAAGGAGGGTTGGATTTGGAATTTTTTACCGTCCCAACGGTAATGAAGAGAATCTCTCTGTAAAAAATTGGCTAAGTTCAGACGATTCTGCTGAACTTCTGGTGGGATACGAATCTGGATCACGGGACACTTTTGGTGTTGAATTAAGGTATTCAAAAGTTTTCATGGTTGAAGGGACAAATGACCTTTATTATGGTGCTGGTTTGGGTATTATCACTAAAAGCAGTGACCGTGGTACCACGTTGAGATTTTTTTCAGGTAATGAGTTTTTTCCTCGAGGAAGTCCAAATCTTGGAATATCATTTGAGCTTGGAGTGCTTAGCCAACAGGGAGTTAGCAGTGCATCACAAGGATTCTATAACGCTTTTTCAGCTCGTTACTATTTTTGATGAGGAGGCATAATGGTCAGGAAAGTCTCAACTCCATCCAGTCTTACTTTTGAAGAATCTGATAAGAATGGCACACTGATGAGGAATATCTTTGAAAATCTTGAAGAGATTCCTGACAAAGAAACAAACCCTGAACAAACTTCAACTAAAAAGTACAAATCATCATCTCGTGATTCTCGTAATAAACCTGACGAAGAAATCGACCTCCATGGTAAAACGAGAGATGAGGCTATTAAAATAGTGCAAAAATTTGTTTTCGATTGTTATCAGAAAAATTTGCGTTCAGCATTGATTATTACTGGTAAAGGTCACAATTCAGCTGAAAAAGGACCTGTACTTAAAAGAGA
>CACFAY010000046.1 GCA_902564345.1 uncultured SAR324 cluster bacterium | reverse complement strand
AAACAGAAATTATTTTGTAGATTGTATTTTCATCAAAAAAAGAGAGATTAAAAAATGAGTAAAAATTTAACAGATGTGGCAAAGAAAATGGGCATAAGGTATTTTTTAATAAGTTTTACTGACTTATTTGGTGTAGTCAGATCTAAGTTGGTACCAGCAAGTGCAATTGGTAGAATGCAGAAAGAAGGAGCAGGATTCGGTGGCTTTGCTGCTCATCTTGATATGACGCCTGCAGATGCTGATATGTTTGGTATTCCTGATTCAGAACAGTTGATACAGCTTCCTTGGAAACCAGAGGTAGGCTGGCTTCCAAGTGACATTTACCTTGATGGAAAAATAGTAGAACACGGCCCGCGTACAGTTCTTAAAAAAATACTAGCCGATGCAGAATCAAAAGGCTACAGAATGAAAAGTGGGGTTGAATGTGAGTACTTTATCCTTAATTCTGAAGGCATAAAGTTATCTGACCCTAGCGATCTGCAGCCAAAACCCTGTTACGACCAACAGTCACTAATGCGACGCTATGATATGGTGTCGGAGATTTGTGACCATATGCAGACCCTTGGATGGGGACCTTATCAAAATGACCATGAGGACGCTAACGGTCAGTTTGAAATGAATTGGGATTATTCCGATGCTCTTATAACAGCTGACAGACATAGTTTTTTTAAGTACATGGTAAAGACTGTCGCAGAAAATCATGGTTTTAGGGCGACGTTCATGCCAAAGCCGCTTCCTTATTTGACTGGTAACGGCTGTCATGCCCACATATCTGTCTGGAATAATGATGGTAAAAATAACCTCATGAAAGACTCAAATGGAGAACTTGGCTTGTCTGAACTTGCATATCATTTTATTGGAGGTCTTTTAAAGCATGGATCTAGCATTACAGCAGTTACCAATCCAGTTGTAAACAGTTACAAAAGGATAAATGCTCCACAAACTACATCCGGTGCAACCTGGTCGCCTAACACAGTCACCTACTCTGGAAATAACCGCACACATATGATAAGAATTCCTGATACTGACCGTATAGAGGTGCGGCTTCCAGATGGAGCTGCAAATCCATATCTCCTTCAAGCTGTATTAATCGGGACTGGTTTATGGGGTATTGTAAACAAGACTTATCCAGGTAAGAGGTTGGACATTGACATGTATGCGGAAGGTCACAAAGTAAAAAATGCCCCAAAACTTCCTCTAAATCTGCTAGATGCCCTAAAAAAATTTCATAGCAATAAGATACTTAAGGATATTTTAGGTGAGGCTTTCTCCAATTCATATTATAAACTAAAGATGGAAGAATGGAATCAGTATATGCAGCATTTCTCAGAATGGGAACGCTTAAATGCTCTTGATGTTTAAATAATCTATTATTTTTAATAATTTCTGATGTGTGGAATTGTAGGTTTGTATCTGAAAAAACCTGAACTGCAAATTCAACTGGGCAAGTTATTTAAACCAATGCTGTTTGAAATGAGAAGTCGTGGACCAGATTCAGCAGGAGTTGCCTTATACAGAGATCAGGTCAAGCCAGGACAGACAAAATTTTCATTAGCCCACATTGATCCTAATTTCTTATGGAAGAAACTTGGGAATGATTTGGCTGCATCACTCCAATGTGACGTTTCCATTAAAGTCTTTGGTACTCATTGTATTCTTATAACTAATGCCCAAGAAGACTTAATTAAGAAATACCTGGATGCAATAAAGATTGAACCATACGTTGCTTCCAATGAAATAATTTATAAGAAAATCAGCATTGTGGGAAGTGGGAAATCGATTGAGATTTTTAAGGAAACAGGCTCTCCTAAAAAAGTTTACGAGCAGTTTAATCTGACTCAATCCTCTGGCACTCACATAATTGGACATACCAGAATGGCTACTGAAAGTGCAGTAACCACTGCCGGTTCACATCCATTCGCTACTGGTGAAGATCTATGCCTTGTTCACAATGGTTCGCTTTCAAATCACAACATTATTAGGAGAAATTTGGAACGTGAAGGAATTATTTTTCAAACAGAAAATGACACAGAAGTCGCAGGAGCTTATCTTACATGGAAGCTTAGATCAGGATATACTCTTCGTGAGGCATTGGAAGACGCAATAAGAGATCTTGACGGATTTTATACCTTCTGCATCGGAACAAAAAGCGGGTTTGCAGTTGTTCGTGACCCGATAGCATGTAAACACGCTGTGCTTGCTGAAACCGATAAATGGGTAGCAATGGCTACTGAGTTCAGGGCTATTGCAAAGTTACCAGGTGCTGAAAATGCAGAAATATGGGAGCCGGAACCCTCTACCATTTACATATGGGGAGAAGAATAATGGCAATTCTTAACCTAAAAAAAATCGGAGTAAGTGGAGTAAATTCTGCACTTCACAAAATTGTAGAAAATAGCGAAAAAGATTTCGAGATTCGTAATCCCCAGGGTCAACACTCAATTGCATGTGGAATAAATGCCCCTTTGAATGTGGAAATCAAAGGACATGTTGGTTTTTACTGTGGAGGGATGAATAAGTACGCAAAAATATTAATTCATGGACACGCTGGTGTTGGAGTCGGCGAGAATATGATGTCAGGATATATACATGTTAAGGGAGATACTTCTGAATCAGCAGGGGCAACCGCTCACGGAGGATTTCTGGTAATTGAAGGAAACGCCTCTTCACGTTGTGGTATTTCAATGAAAGGTGTAGATATCGTTGTGGGTGGTTCAGTAGGTCACATGTCAGGATTCATGGCACAAAGCGGTAATCTAGTGATTTGTGGAGATGCAAAAGATGCACTCGGAGATTCTATTTACGAAGCAAATATTTTTGTACGCGGAGAAGTTTCAGAATTAGGAGCTGACTGTATTGAAAAAGAAGTGCGACCTGAACATTCTGCTAAAATATCAAAACTTTTAAAATCTTCCGGAATAAATGCAAATCCAACCGATTTTCGTCGTTACGGTTCGGCCCGTCAGCTATACAATTTTGATGTTGATAACTTTGAATCTTATTAACTAATAATGTCTGAAGATATACCAAAGACTCATCCAAGAAAATCTGCAACTTTTGACGATTACACCTTATCTGAAATACGTAGAGCTGCAGCTACCGGAATATATGATATTCGAGGCGGTGGAGCAAAACGCTCTGTTCCCGGTCTTGATGATCTTTTGTTTCTCGGAGCTTCTTTGTCTCGTTATCCGCTTGAAGGATACCGCGAATACTGCGGTACAGATATTGTACTAGGATCAAGATTCGCAACAAATCCGCTAAAACTCAAGATACCAATCACGATTGCGGGAATGAGTTTCGGTTCGTTATCCGCCCAGGCCAAGGAGGCACTAGGCAGGGGGGCATCTATTGCAGGAACTTCAACAACAACCGGTGATGGTGGTATGACTAAGGAAGAACGTGAGCAATCCGAAATTCTTATATACCAATATCTTCCTTCCCGTTACGGAATGAATCCGGACGATCTTCGCAAGGCAGATGCGATTGAGATTGTAGTAGGACAAGGAGCAAAACCTGGAGGAGGAGGTATGTTGTTAGGTCAGAAAATTTCTGATCGTGTTGCTGAAATGCGAAATCTTCCAAAGGGGATAGACCAACGTTCAGCGTGTCGCCATCCTGACTGGACAGGGCCAGACGATCTTGAAATAAAAATTCATGAATTGAGGGAAATTTCTGACTGGAAAAAACCTATTTTCATTAAGATTGGTGGTGCTCGTCCATATTACGACACAGCTCTTTCAGTCAAAGCTGGAGCTGACGTAATTGTAATCGACGGTATGCAGGGAGGTACTGCAGCAACTCAAGAAGTCTTTATCGAAAACGTTGGACAGCCCACACTGGCCTGTATTAGACCTGCGGTTAAAGCTTTACAGGAATTGGGAATGCATAGAAAAGTACAGCTGATAGTATCCGGAGGTATCCGGAATGGCGCAGATGTGGCAAAGGCAATTGCTTTGGGAGCAGATGCCGTTTCTATTGGAACTGCAGCACTTGTTGCACTGGGTGATAATAATCCAGAGCTGGAAGATGAATATAAGAAACTTGGAACTACAGCTGGTGCTTTCGATGACTGGCATGAAGGCTTGGACCCTGCCGGTATATCAACACAGGACCCAGATCTTTCCAAAAGGCTTGATCCAGTTACTGCGGGCAGAAAATTATCAAATTACCTCAAGGTAATGACAATGGAATTACAGACAATTGCACGTGCATGCGGCAAAAGTCACGTTCTCAATCTTGAGCCAGAAGATCTGGTTGCCTTGACAGTGGAGGCTGCAGCAATTGCACAAGTTCCTTTATGTGGGACAGACTGGATTCCTGGGAAAAAAAATGAGATCTTACTGAGCTGAATGATGAATGGCAAGATTTTATAATCTCATTTTTGACTTGAACAAAAAAATATTTCATAATTTTAAGCCTTTTTTGGGCCTAAATAGTTTAAAAATCTGATGTATAATAAATACTGTTAATTTGATCGAAAAAAGGGCTTAGATATAGATTGTTAACCTTTTGATTACATATGTTTTCTCAAAAGAAAAATATTCATCTTTAATTCACTTTTTTTAAGTGATTCAAAATATGAATTTTTCGGCAGGGAAGTACTCGTTAAATGAAAGTCAAATCCTCAGCGAAATTTCTTGGGGCTTGAACTTGAAGGTAATAAACCTGTTTCTATAAATTTTTTTTTAATTTTATCTAATATTTCACGAAGCATATCGTGACTAACTCCATGGAAAAGGACTATTTGATACAGGATGTAGTTTCCCTTCTTTAAAACGAGAGAAGCGAAACGGTTCTAACAGCTTACTTGAATCTCCCATGATTTCAGAAGCTACAAGCTTTCCTACTCCCAGCATCTTATATCCATGGTTGGAGTCTGCAATTATGTAGCAATTTTCTCGGTAAACATCGAATACGGGGAAGCTGTCAGGGGCCATTGCACCTAATCCTCCGGAGGAGTACTCATTGCGGTAAAGGTGTCTAGTATCCTCAAATCGCTTCTGGCAGAAAGCCAGAGCTGCACACCACATGTCAATGAAATCTTTGCCTACTACAAAGTCAGGAGATTCTGTTCCGTATGGATCCACACTAAAGTTTACGTCGGTACCATTAACATCATAAGGAGCACCACCACCCTGAACACCGTCGAAACTGAAGTCAGGTTTGTAATATATACCCCACATCTTGTCTGTTATCAGTCTGCCATCTGTGTCTGAGTATAGCGGTGAGTCAGTGTCTAAATGAATTACAGGAGGCATTTCGCCATTGTTAGTTTTGAGCATCTTCGGATCAACACCAAGTGTCCCCTCCTGAAGGCAGTAATATCGCCACATCTGAACTCCTTCGCGTATATTGTCTCCATCCTTTACATTGATCTTCGAAGGTAAATCAATCATCTTCCAGAATGTGTTTACCCATGGTCCTGCTCCAACTATCAAATAGTCCATTTGTATGTTACCCCGGTTGGTTTCTACAGCAGATATAGAGTTACCTGAAAATTGTACTCCAGTTACCTCAACATTACCCAATATAGTTACTTCCTCGCGTTCTGCCTTGGCTGCCAGTCCCTCCATACACTTCATATTATTGGAGTAGCCACCCTTCTTCTCATGTAAAACAGATGTGATGCCCTTTGCCTGCCAGTCATTAAAAATACCTTGCATATAGGACATTGAATCCTCACTGCCTTCAACAAAAACTGAAGGATAGCCGATAGTTTTTTGCTGCTCGTAAATGTTGGCAACATCAGAGTGCATCACGTCTGGACTGATCTGCATATAGCCAACTGGATGGTAGCTATAAGCTTTTGGATCACTCTCCCATACCTCTACACTATGTGCCATCAGTTCTCGCATTGCAGGCTGGAAATAGTTATTACGTACTACTCCACATGCAATTCCGGATGCACCTGCGCCTATTCCTGATTTGTCAATTACAAGTATATCATTCCCGCTGCCAAGCCCTCGATTTTTTAATTCAAGAGCTAAATGATATGCTGTACTGAGTCCATGAATACCTGCACCTATAATGAGATATTTAGTAAAACTGGGTGTCATAATACTTTTAGCCAAAAAGTGAAAATATTTAGTACGTTTTATCAAAAAAACTGAATATTTTATGCCAATTACTTTAAAATCAGAGTTTATTGGAACAATTTTGATGTATAAAAAAATATTTTGTACCTACGAAGGCTTTAATCATTCTATTCTAAAAGAACACAAATAGTTTTTAATTTAACGTACAAGTAAGATTATATGAAAATTTAAGTTTAACCTAATTGAGCTAAAATAATTTTTTTAGACTATTAAAGAAATATGCAATGATTCATAATTTATTTTTCAAAAAGAAAAACGTGCCTCGAAGAAAATCCGATCGTTATCATTCAAGCTTTGAAAATATAAGCTGTCACCTGGTTGATAAATCATTACTCCACCCTTAACTGAAAAGGCATCCATCATTTCATATTCTAGAGAAGCACGATTCAAACCACCATCATCTCCCCATTTCCCGATCATCGTACCTAAGATTTGTAAATGTAAGGTCTGGTTGTAATAATCCTGCATGAAATTAATTGTTGTTGCAATTATATCCTCCTTTTGGTAGTCCGGTTCAGCCTCCAGTCGATAGTCAAAGTCGTTTAAATGTTTAATCCCGTGCTCAATGCTCAGTGACGTATCACTCCAACCAGAATAGTCAGTTCCAAGCAATATTTCTGTTAATTGAAATTTTTTCTCTTTTACATTATTAAATTCCATTCCCCAAAATTTAGCCACTTCTGTTTTCCATAAGTAATTACCTGAATTAATGCTTAAAGCAATTCCGCTCATTGTCAATCTGCTATGCCTATATTCAAGTGAAGGAACTATGCCTAATCCTGCAAGTAAATTTACCTCAGTTATAAAAAGATTTGGTTCATCATCAAAATACTGCGCCCAGTGAAATGAGGCATCCCATCCTCTGAAAGTCCCGTAAAGAGCCAGACCAAATTCAGTATTTTCTGCATTACTTTCAGGTATAATCTCTTCAAACTCTGTTGTAGTTGAATTATAGTCGCTACCAAGGGGAGCAGATTTGTTAAATTTAATTTGATGAACTGCTACAGTCTGAAGCTTATAGGATCCTAAATAATAGTCGATTCTTGTAATAGGAAGGGGAATGCGGACATCTTCAAGGTCTGTCATTCCGTACTCACGATTATCAGTAGGATTCAGTACATCAACTACACGAAAATTATCGGCGACACCCCAAGCCAAAATCTGACTTCCAAGCCTAATATCTAAACTCCCAAATATGGTACCTTCTAGATAAAATTCTCGAATTTCAGCTCCCTTTTCCAGTTCATTCAGAACCTCTCTTGTAAATGTATCTCTTTCCTTCAAGCCAAAAGCAAAATCATAAAATGATTTTGATGAGATCCTAGACTTCCAGTTTTTCCCAAGTTTCATATCCCATGTAATTGAAAAAAAAGGGCGGATCTTGGTTAATCCACTCCAGTCAGAATTAGAATCGTCTTCTGGAGGTAACTTTACAAAACTGTAACTGAGGCTTATTCCTGTGTAACCAAAAAATGTGTTCCAGTCGTTATTAAAAGTCTTTGACTGGGTTTCTTCAGAGGAATGAAAATTGTTTTCTTCATCAAATCCTGAAAGAATATCATTTACGTCTTCGGCCGATTCATCTTCATCAAATCCATAAAGAGTATCTCCCATTTCTGAGTCATCTGATGCTTCTTGAGCAATAGCAAAATCTGGCAATCCATTAATCGATATACAAATTAATAATGTATTAGCTAAAAAAAATGATCTGACAGGAGAAAATAAACTATTTAACATTTAATCTTTATTAGAACAGAATTTTAGCTATTTTTTTCTGATGATTTTTTCTTCTGCTCATTTTTTTTAAAAAAACTTTCCATCAAGAACCTTTTTCTAGTCTTCGAATAGTAAAAAAATCTTCATTTACTTCATCCTGATTAAAGCGTATATTTTTTTCTTTGAGAATAGTTTTGTGCAGGATTTTCTTTCCGGTCTTTGTGGTAACATGCTTCTCAGTTGAAACCCAGATTCCGTCAATCTTTTCCAGTTTTTTAACGTCAATATATTTGTTCCTTCTCTTTTTGTGAACCCAGCGAACTGCTCTAATCATAACATAATTATCTTGCCTTATGAAAATAACAGATTTACTGTATCCACTTCTTTCTGCTTCATCATTGCTTTTGGGAACAGCTTTGATTTGCCATACTTTATTCCCCCTCACTTCTGTTTCTTTCATCAAAGTGTAGACATAAAGATCAAGGTCTGGGGAAGACATGTCAGAGTAATTAAGGTCAGAACCCATGAAACTGCCACTTTTGTCTCCTGAGGCAATACGTTTTGTTTTTCTCAATGCAGGAAGGTATAGCCACTGGTCATCATCTTTTCCAGATTTGTTGTAGTCATAGGTAAGGAAACCAGTATTTTTAACATCAGCGGGAGAGATAAAAAACATTAAACTCAAATTGTCCTTGCCTTTTTTACCTCCAAAAGTTTTTAATTTCCTGATGCGCTTTTTACCTTTTTTGTCTATCAGTATCATCTCCATTTCTCCTGATGAATTTTCTCCCACGTTGCGAGCATTTACTTTTTCCATGATTTCGCGTCCGCTTAGACCTAAAACTTCTTTAGCACTAAAATTTACTCCACACAATAGCATTGTTAAAATGATAAAATTAGTCTTGTAAGATATTTTTTTTCCTAAATTCATAAGTCCTCTATTTAATTTTTGTGTTTTACCTTTATTTTGAGAATATGGGCGATCATTGCTAATGAAAGCAGTATATTCCAAAGTAAAGCAAAGATAATTTTTACTGCTAAATTAGGCCAAAAGAATTGAGCTTGCTCTAAGAAAAAAAAAGTAAATTTGAAAAACCTGTGAAAAGAAAATTATAAAGTTCTGATAGGAAAACTTTAAAGCTCTAAAAGGAAAGTTATAAAGTTTTGATAGGAAAACTATAAATCAAAAAAATGGGCTGATAAAAATTATTTTTTTCGAAATTAACTTTTGGAAGGATGCTCTTTTTTATTTGATGAGCCTCTAAATAGTTTTTTAGCATTAAATTATTTAATTTTTTAGTTTATGAAATATTTTTTTATCAAAATCATCAGCGGCCAGTCATTGAGACAGGCCGCAAAATATAAAAATTTTGATTTATGTACTTGGTGGTCTATATTCGACGTTTCCTGCACCTTTAATTGCATCCAAACCTTCTTCAGCCGTCATTAGTACAGTAGTCTGGATTTTTGATAATGCACCTCCTGCAGCTGCAGCAATAAGTGCTGATGCAGCAGTTACGTTGTCAGGACCTTCAATAATTAGACAAAGATCGAAATCTCCAAATGCATAAAACCCTGTTAAAATTTTTACTCCTTTAGATGCAAACATTTTTCCTACCTGGTCTATCCTGTTCTGTGGATTTTGAATCTGAGTTGCCCAGGAACCGGAAGTGTAAGATCCTTGAACTAAATAATGTGCCATAAAACCTCC
>CACFAY010000045.1 GCA_902564345.1 uncultured SAR324 cluster bacterium | reverse complement strand
TGGAGGGGCTGAATAGGGTATTTTCAGGAGATACGCCCCACTGCGCAATAGGAAGCATCAAAGCCAATATCGGTCATACATTTGCTGCTTCAGGAATGGCAAGTTTAATAAAAACTGCACTTTGTCTTCACCACAGATTTATTCCCGGAGTACCACAATGGGAATCTCCGAAAATCGAACTAAGCAGAAGAAATATTTTCTATGTTCCTGAAGAATCTCGGCCATGGCTTATTCAACCTGGGACTCCAAAAAGATACGCGGGAATCAGCGTAATTGGCCAAGACCAAGTTTGCTCAAATGTTATTCTTTCTGAAACTCCTACAAAGTTACGCAAAAAGATAGAAATCGCTGAGCCAGGAGGTTTGCGTATATTCATCTTGCCCGGACAAGAAATGACCGACATAAAAAAAGGCCTTAAAGATCTGGGAAATGATCTAAACTTTGGTCATGATCTTGGCTCAACCGCTAACAAGTATTACCGGCAATATGTGAAAAATGACTCAAGATTTACAGCAGTACTTCTTGGTTCCTCGCGAGATGAATTGCAAAAAGAAATTGAAGCGGCAAAATCCGGAGTTGATATATCTTTTTCCGGGAATGGCGACTGGAGTACTCCAAGAGGTAGCATCTTCAGTGCAAGGCCATTATCAAGAGAAGGCAAAGTGGCTTTTACTTATCCAGGAGGTTTCAGCGCCTATGTACATTGCGGACGTTCACTCTTCCAGATGTATCCAGGACTGCACCAGTTGGACGAGGGACTTTTGAAACAAACCGGACCTTCGGACAAGCGTCAAGGAAGCAACTATTTGAGTATGCTATTACAGGAGGAAAGGCTTTTTCCAAGAACTTTGAATCGCTTAAGTAATAATCAGTTAAAAGAACTTCAAGAAGATTTTTTTAAAACTCCAATTGCAATGTTCGAAAGTGGTGTCAGCTCTGCAGTACTGAACACTCATGTTATGCGCAAAGGATTTGGTCTGGAACCTGATATTGCTTTTGGTTACAGCATGGGAGAAATCTCAATGCTGTATGGACTTGGTGTTTGGGAAAGCATGTCAAATATGAGCCATGTTCTGAATACTTCCAGCCTCTTCAAAGACCGACTGGCAGGATCAATGAATGCAGTGCGTGAAGCTTGGAATCTGAAACCAAATGAATTCCATGATGAACTACTCTGGAACTGTTTCTCAATCCCGCTACCTGCCACAGAAGTCCAGGAAGTTGTGGACAAGGAACCACATGCATATTTAATTCTTATCAACACTCCAAGAGAATCCGTTATTGCCGGGGAGCCCGCTGCATGCCTGAGAATTATTGAAATTCTTGGCGAAAAACCAACGCCTATTCCTGTTACAGATGTGGTGCACTGTGACCCTGTCAAAACAGAGTATGATGAAATAAAACGAGTTCACACCGATAAGGTAATTGAATGTCCTGATATAGATTTTTATTCTGCTATTGATTATGAAATTTCTAAACTAGACAGCAAAACTCTCGCGAATAATATTGCTACAATTTATGGAAAAACTGTTGACTACACTCGACTTATAAATAAAGTTTATCAGGATGGTGCAAGGATTTTCGTTGATTTAGGGCCACGTACTACCTGTTCGAAATGGATCAGTGAAACTTTGGGAGCAAAACCTAATCTTTCAATAAGTGTAAACCGTAAGGGAACCGACAACCGCTTAATGATACTTCAGGCACTATCCCGTCTGATCAGTCACCGAGTTCCAGTTAATCTTGACCCTCTTTTTCCTGACGTTCCTGTACAACCTGAAAACCAGCTCCTGCAGACAATAACTCTTGGAGGAAAACCTGTACAGCAAATTTTTGCAGAAGGAATCAGAGGAATAAATCTGCATCCTGATGCAAAAACTGATACTGATACTTTTTTTAAACCAAAGAGTATTTCAGACCCTCTTAATAATGGCTTTACCAAATCTTTAAGATTAAGAGATGAATTAAAAATTGAGCAAAAAAGTTCTAAATCATTCATGTATTCTCAGCATATGAAAAAACCAGTTCAGGACCATGAGAGCACCGTGAATGGATTATCTGCTTTAAGCATCTCGACAATTTCAGGATTCCCTGGTGATTTTGGGTCACGCAGAAATTCTGCCCATTCTGCTTTCCTAAACCTGCGAATGAATGGCATGAAACAGATTGCTAATATTATTGGCTCAATGATGAGGAATACTTCAAAAATCTCTTATGATAAGTTTTTAACTGAAAATAAAACTAGGCTAGATTTACCTGAACAAAATTTAGACTCAAGAGCAGAGCAAAAACCTGTAATTTTTAACTATCATGATTTAAAGGAAATTGCAGGAGGAAGTATAGCTAATGTATTTGGTGCTGAGTACAAGGCAATAGACAACTTCAGAAGATGTGTTAGACTCCCGATGGAGCCATATTTACTAGTAAGTAGAGTAACAAAGCTTGATGGGAAACTTGGAGAATTCAAGCCCTCGACTGTGACCACAGAATACGACATCCCGGACAAAGCATGGTACACAACCGATGGATATATACCTTGGGCTGTGGCAGTTGAGTCTGGTCAATGTGACTTGCTCCTAATCAGCTATCTCGGTATTGACTTTGAGTGCAAGGGTGAAAAAGTTTACCGACTGCTGGACTGTACTTTAACTTTCCTTGAAGACATGCCACGTGAAGGCGAAACCTTACGCTATGAAATATCCATTAATTCCTTTGCCAGGCACGATCAAAACCTTCTATTCTTCTTTAATTATGAGTGTTTTGTAGGAAATAAAATGGTTCTGAGGATGGATAACGGATGCGCAGGATTCTTCTCAGATGATGAGCTTGCAAAGGGCAAAGGTGTAATTCACACAGAACAGGAGCAGGAAGCAAAGAAAAATGCAGAAAAACTTCATTTTCCTCAGCTTATGAATTGTCTAAAATCATCTTTTACGCGAAGAGAACTGCTGGAAATATCAGCTGGGAACCTTGCTGGATGCTTTGGGAAGGAATATAACCAGAACGGTAAAAATACATCATTGAAATACGCTCCTGATCAGTTCCTAATGTCAGACAGAATTGTTTCAGTTGAAGCACAAGGAGGCTCATTTGGTATTGGGTATATAATCGCAGAAAAGGACCTAGCTCCTGATGACTGGTACTTCCCTTGTCATTTCAAGGATGATTCTGTTATGGCCGGTTCTCTGATGGCAGAAGGCTGTGTGCAGCTTCTTCAGTTTTTTATGCTATACATTGGGCTCCAGAACTTAGTAGAGGATGCCACATTTCAACCGATACATGAATTGTCGCAAATAGTTCGCTGCCGAGGTCAAGTAATCCCAGGTGATCCAAAGATGACTTATCGCGTTGAAGTTAAGGAAATTGGGATTAAACCACACCCTTATGCCATTGCAGATATCGATATCCTTGTAGGTGATAGAATCGTGGTTGATTTCCGAGACCTTGGAGTACAGTTGGCTGAAAAAAGCTCTCAATCTCGAGTTACAAAAAAACAGCGTATTGCATTTAATAAAAATAGTTCCGTTGAGCTTCATAAAAAGGACAAAATTAAACAATCTGGAAGCCAGATTGTGGCAGATGAAAAAAAGATTTGGGAATTTGCTCTTGGAGATGTTGACAAGTGTTTTGGCCGTGACTTTTCAATTTATAAGGGTCGTTCAATGCAGCGTAACCCAAATAGTGATTTACAGCTAATTTCCCGAGTTACTGAATTGAGTGGTACAAGGATGGAATTTGACAAACCCATGACTTTGGTTAGTGAATATGATGTCCCGAAAAATGCTTGGTATTACATGGAAAATTCTCACCCTTCAAACATTCCATATTCTGTATTGATGGAAATTGCCCTCCAGCCATGCGGGTTTTTATCAACTCACTCAGGAGCCATACTGTCTTATCCTGAACTTGATTTATGCTACCGTAACCTAGAAGGGAAAGGGACATTGATCAGTAACCCTGAACTAAATGGTAAAACTGTTATAAATGAGGTTAGATTGCTGTCAACAGTGTCCTCTGGTGACACAATTATTCAAACACACAGATTTTCACTGAGTTGCGACAGTCAGAAATTTTATCATGGTGACACCATGTTCGGCTATTTTACAAAGGAAGCCCTTGAAGCTCAAGTAGGTTTGGACGGAGGCAAAAACATAGCTCCTTGGATTGAAAAAAATCCAAAGCAAAAATCAGAAGAGCTTGATTTAAACTCAAATAATTTCAAAAAAGTTTTAGGTGTAAACAATATAAGTCAACATTTTTGTCTTTCTTCTGGAAAACTCTCTTTCTTGGATAAAATTGTATTAGTACCAAATGGAGGGAAATTCGGGGAAGGCTATGCTTATGCCTCCAAAAAGGTTAATCCAGATGACTGGTTTTTCCCATGCCATTTTCACCAGGATCCTGTAATGCCTGGATCTCTTGGTTTGGAAGCCATAATACAAGCGATGCAGGCATATGCAATCTATATGGGAACAGGGCAATCATTCCATAATCCTCGTTTTTCAGCCGTTTTGAGTAAAGTTGCTTGGAAATATCGTGGTCAAATAATTCCTTTAACCAAGTACATGCAACTAGACCTTCATGTCAAAAATATAATCAAAAATAAAAAACAGGTGATTCTGACTGCAGATGCAAATTTATGGCGAGATGATTTGAGGATTTATGAAATTTCTGACATTGTTTTAGGCATTTCAGAAACTGAGAAATAGTTATACGTGTTAAAATTAGTTCGCCAAATGGGAAACCAATAAATCAACGTTATCTTATGTGAAGATACTTCCTTGTTAATGGATAACATACACCTCCTTCCCAACACCCTTGGTATGAGACTTCCAGTATCCCGTTTAAAACTTTATTTTTTTTTGATGAAATTCGTAAAGTCGTCTCCAAAAGATTGTAATAAACCTCACTTAAGCCAAAAAATTCGTCAAATTTTACTGCAGCAGGAGGCATATTAATATCATCTATGTGAAAATCATTACTGCTGAAAATTAATTTTTCCTTGTACAAATAGTAGTTTTCGAAAATTTGCAAGCGAACAACTATTTCATTATGACTAACCACCAAGTGATCTATAACAAAGGCCTTATCCGCCTGAAGTGGGACTACGTCGGTGAAGACTTTTTCAGCAAATGCTGAAAAATTAAATACGTAAAAAATAATGACTAATATATAAAATTTTACTGGTCCCATAAGAAACATAAATATGCATTCGACATAAATTTTTCAAAAAATATTACATTTTTCA
Source organism: uncultured SAR324 cluster bacterium (assembly GCA_902564345.1). Lineage (GTDB taxonomy): Bacteria > SAR324 > SAR324 > SAR324 > NAC60-12 > Arctic96AD-7. The sequence continues at coordinate 4,373 of CACFAY010000045.1, read as the reverse complement.
TTCATCGTGATCTGTTGTACTGAAAGTAAAAGATGATACTTTTCCCAAATCATCGAACTGAACTACCAGATCCTTTGCTTTTCTCTCACCAAATAGTGAATAGTCATAGATGCCATATGTCCATGCCACCTTTCCGTCCTGAACTCCAGAAAGCCATGGAGATCCAAATAATCTACGAATTTCATTTTTTGTAGTCTCTCCAATATTAACATTAGGTACATTTGCTTCAGGGAAATCTTTGCCCAGCGTTATGCATCCAGAAATAAACATGATCATCATTGATATTAAAAACATTGCTAAAACATAGCTTAGTTTGAAAGACTTTGCATCAGATTTGACTTCAATTATTTTGATCATCATATTGTCCTCTTTTTTGTAAATATAATTTTTTCAGTATTTTTAGATATTTAAGAAATTTTATTACAAATTATAATTAATTATCTTCACAGATATAGCTGAAACTAACATGTTTTCAAAAATTTTAATTAAAAACAGATCACATTTAACAAAATTAACACAAGGATTTTTCCATTAAATGTTTCAATCTGATCCTAAACAAAAGGGAACTTAAACATTTATTACTAGCTTTTGAATCATGTAAAAAAAGATCTTTAAATAATACTTTTTTTACTGCTAAATTTCAGAATATTGACGTTCAAATCTTTAATGTAAATTTCTTAGACTGCCATTTTGATAGCTAAGAACTTCGATTTCCCCATGCTCACTTACACGGAGCACTGTCCTTTGTGAAAGCCAATCCGGAACCACTCTTAAAATACTCTTACATCCATCAACCTCAATTAATTTATCGAGATGGAAGTGCCCTACAAAATACTGATCGACATCTGGAAGTACAGAATCTGCAAATTCCTTCATTTCCTTTTCAGGGAAATGGATTTTAAATTCCTTATTAGTATCAGACAACTTTGATTCTAACGATTCTGAAATCCATGTAGCCAACTGCACAGGCATAACCCGAAAAAAAGCTTCAAAGGCCCAACTATGGGATAAGGCTTTCCAGAAAAGATACTGATGATCATTATAATTTATGGTGTCTCCATGTATGAATCCGAATCTTTTCTCTCCCCATTTCAGATACCAGTCCTTATATATAAAATGTGTAAATGGAAGAATTTTTTGCCATTTTGTATTAAATTCTCTGGGAAGCAACATATCTCTATTTCCTGCTATAAAAACCACATTGCAGCCTTTATCTTTTAAATCTTGAAAACCTAACATCACTTTACGGTGCATAGCTGTCCAAAATTTTGGAGGAGCAAGCCAGATTACAAAAAGATCTCCAAGGAAAACTACGGTATGAGGATTTTCCAGCTCCTCCAGCATCTCCACAAATTGTGATGCAGGTGCAATATTCTCATCTAAATGTGAGTCCGTAACTATATAAAGTTTTCCATCCGGGTTAGAAATATTCAGTTCAGACATCTTCTATTTTCCAAAATATTTTTTTTGAGCTCCAGAACTTTTGGGTAACCACTTCAATCCAAAAAGAGAGACAATTTTGCTCTAGCAATAAACACATTATTTTATTCTTTGTGTCTGCAAGGATGAATTGCTAAATTTCCCAAAAAGCTGATCCGATAAAAGAAACATTAAATCTGCCATTTTTTTTGTGTTGGAATGTAATGGTATGTAATTGAAAATTATTTGAGTTCCAACAAAAAAAAATCAGGATGAACTCAGCAAATCATAGAGCCTCTCAAACTCATCTAACGACGAATATTCAATCTTGATCTGTCCTTTACCATGTTTAAAATTTATACCAACATTCGTACCCAAGCAACGACGCAGATTATCTTCAAGGTGCTGAAGATGTATCTCTTCATCAGGTGACAATGCACTTGTGTCAGAAACATTACAATCACCTCTTTGAGAAAATTTTGAAAGATAATCAAGCTTCAAACGGACCTGACGTTCAGTTTCACGTACAGACCAGGAATTACGTAATAGTCTTTGCCGCATCTCTAACTGCAACCCTTGATTTGGTAGAGACAAGATGGAGCGGGCGTGTCCTGAGGTTATACGTCCAGTTTCAAGATCATTTTTCAGTTCGGATGGGAGATGTAGCAAACGAAGCATATTTGCTATTGTGGAACGGTCCCTTCCTAATTTTTTTGCCAGTTCCTCCTGGGTGTATCCGTGAATTTGGAGGAGGTCGTAATATGACTGAGCCTCTTCAATCACAGTCAAATTTTCACGTTGAATGTTTTCCAGTAAAGAAACTTCCAATATTTCCTTATCGCTGACATTGCGCAATACTACAGGAACCGTAGTAACATCTATTTGCATTAAGGCACGCCATCTTCGTTCTCCGGCAACCAGTTCATAATGATTGGGTAATGCAGGGTGTTTTCTTACTACTAAAGGTTGTAAAACTCCCTGTGCACGAATTGACTGAGCCAACTCATTCAGAGACTTTTCATCAAAATGTTTTCGTGGTTGCTGAGGATTTGGAACAATTTTTTCCGGGGAGACTTGAAGCAGTGTTTCTAAAGTAGAAACTTTGAGGGGTGAAGGTTTGTTCATATTCAGTTTAGCCCAGCTTTAACTGGTTTTTGCAGCCAAAGAAAATATTCTTCATTACCACTTTTTTTCCCTAGAATTGCAGACTTGGTCTGTCCTAAAACAATTAAACCAAGATCCTGAGCAGTTATTTTTAGTTTATCCAAGACTCTCTTATGAATTGCTGGATCACTAACTTTTCCCCGCTTTCCTACTTCATAAGCACCTGCCTCAAACTGAGGCTTAACCAACGCAACTATAGAAGCTCCTTTTTTTAGAAATTCTACCACCTTGGGAAAAACTAAATGAAGTGAAATAAATGAGGTGTCAATTACAATCAAGTCAACTAATTGTCCGAGACGTTCAAATTCAAGATGACGAATATTTGTGCGTTCCAGAAGCACTACACGAGGATCTTGTCTCAGTTCCCATGCAAGCTGTCCGTAACCCACATCTACAGCAAAAACTTTTTCTACCCCTGACTTTATAAGGCAGTCGGTAAACCCACCTGTTGAAGAACCAACATCCATAGCGTCAAAACCCCGAGGATCTATGTTAAAATATTCAAGTGCAGACTCTAGTTTTAAACCTCCACGACTCACATAAGGCTGGTCCATTTCAAGAACTTCCAGATGTGATTCTTTGCTAATAAGACGACCAGATTTTACTATGGGTTGTCCATCAACTCTTACTTTCCCAGCCATAACAAATGCCTGAGCCCTTTCACGGGAAGGAGCAAGATTTTTTTCTACAAGAAGTCGATCCAGCCGTTCTTTCATCTAAACTGCTGCCTAGCCTTTTTCTGTAAAGGTATAAACACCATCCCAATCTTTTTCCGGTGGTGTCTCCAGAAAAACACCGCAACGTTTGACATATGTCTGCGCGGGACCATCATCAGGATCAATGACTAAGACTTTTTCAAACTCTTTAAAAGCATCTGCAAAATTTCTTTCTTGATAAAGTTTCAAGGCTTTTAAATACTGGTCAACAACTCCACTTTTTTCGCTGCTTGTTTGATTTTTTCTTTCAAGTACTTCATAGACAGGAATAGGTTCTTTTTTCCCAACAACACGGATAATGTCAAGCTGACGAGTATCAATGTCATCTTTTGCAAGTTCATATGTGGTTTGTGGTATCATTGTGAAGGTCTTATAAAACTTATTAACACCTTCAAGCCTAGCTGCCAGATTAACAACATCTCCCATCATAGTGTAATCCATACGATCAGCCGAACCCATGTTCCCAACAACAACAGGACCACTGCTCATACCTATTCGTGTGTATAACATGGGACGGTTTTGCTCACGAAGCGTCTTACGCATTTCCTCATTCCTTTTCTGCATGTCAATTGAGGCATGGCAGGCAATCGTGGCATGATCAGGAAGTTCTAAAGGAGCTCCCCAAAATGCAATAATTGCATCGCCCTCAAATTTATCGATTGTTCCATTATAAGACGAAACAATGTCACACATCGCAGTCAAATATTCATTTAGCAGTTGGACAAGTTCTTCAGGCGTCAGTCCCTCAGAAATCGTGGAAAATCCCTGAATGTCAGAAAAAAATGGAGTCATCTCACGCTTCTCTCCTCCAAGCTGAAGCATATCGGGATTTTCTACAATTTGATCAATAACAGTAGGAGAAAGATACTGAGAAAAAGCACCCTTTATAAAACCCTTCTGTTTACGTTCCATCATAAACAAATAAAGATTTATTGTACCTGTGGTTAAGAAACAGGCAATCAGAGAGTAACTCATCGAAAATGCAATACCGTGATACACATACATGTAAAATCCAAAAGCAGCATATAGAGCTATTATCAGGAAAAATAAAGCATTTTCATATTTAGGGATCAT
>CACFAY010000044.1 GCA_902564345.1 uncultured SAR324 cluster bacterium | reverse complement strand
AAATCTAGTTGTAGGTTATCGCAATGCTTCAAATTTAAAAACCTCAGGAAACGGTGATGTAATTAAAGTACCAAGAAATACTACACTTTCTCACCTAGCGTTACGATACAAGACAACAGTTGAAAAACTGATGCATTGGAATGGTTTGACCAGTTCAAGGCAATTGAGAGCAGGTATGAGATTTTATATTAAACCTCCGTCTAAAGCATTAAAAAAAATTTCTGGAAAAACTATTCTTGCAAAAAAAATCTCAAGCAAACTGATAAAAATGAAACACAGGGTTATCCTTGTAAGAAATGGTGATACTCTCTGGGGAATTGCTAAAATGTACCATACTACTGTAAAAAAACTAGTAGCACTGAATGAGCTGAAGTCAGCTAATCAACTGCGCCCTAACCAAAAGCTTATTGTGCCTTCCCGTTCATAACATTTACTCATGGTTATTTTCTCAGTCATTTCCCATAATTAATCAAAATAAAGCCACAAAAATATCAAGATGTAAATTTGTTGTTTTGAAAATTATTTAAGACTATGTTTACTGAGGAAAATAAAAAACTGATTATAGAGGCACTCTCATACATTAAACGCTTCAACGGAAAAATAGTTGTAGTTAAATATGGAGGTGCGGCAATGATTGAAGAGCATCTCAAAAAAAACTTTGCTCAGGATATTGTTCAGCTTCAATCCCTCGGAATGCTTCCAGTGATTGTCCATGGAGGAGGACCTGAGGTATCAAAAGCAATGGAACAATTGGGTCAGAAAGTCTCATTTATAGATGGACTGAGAGTTACAAGTTCAGAGAATCTAAAAGTAACTGAAATGGTGCTTTCTGGAACAGTCAACAAAGAAATAATAGCCCATATTAACACATTTGGAGGAAAAGCAGTTGGGGTCAGCGGTAAAGACGGCCATTTAATAGAAGCTGAGAAAAAATCCCATGAAGGAGGCATAGATTTAGGATTCGTTGGAGAAATAAAAAAAGTAAATTCAGAACTACTAATGGTTTTGCTCACGCAGGGCTTCCTTCCTGTTGTATCACCGATTGGTCTCGGGAAAGACGGAGTTACCTACAACATTAATGCCGATACAACAGCCTCCCGAATTGCAGTCTCCCTAGGAGCATACAAAATAATATTTATGACAGATATTGACGGAGTACTGGAAAAAGGCAAATTATGTGCTCAGATTACATCAAGTGAAGTAGAAAAAATGGTCAAGAATAAAATTATTACGGGAGGAATGACCCCCAAAGTTGAGGCTTGCCTGCACTGTGTAAAAAATGGGGTTGTATCAGCTCAAATAATCAATGGTACTGAGCCTCACTCCTTGATAGCGGAACTGTTCACTGACCAAGGAATTGGAACAAAAATAGTTCTCTAGATTATCATCTAATAAATCAGTCTTATTTTAGATTGAATTCATATCTAGAATATTCAAGTATAAGTGGATTTCTGATAGGGAAAACATTAAAAAAATTCTGCATAACATTGCCTACCAAAACCATTTTTTCACTTTTTTTAAAGTATGTGGTATGATTTGAGAAAATATATCTGTACCAAATTAACCACATTACACAAAATACTGCCCTTGACATAAAAAATTTATCGATGTCACCCTATCTAGAAGAGATTGAGGAATTGCTTGGAGAGCGCCTCTCTTTATCAGAATCAGTACGTGAGCAGCACGGACATGACGAATCTTTTCATGCATCTGTTCCTCCAGAGGCAGTAGCATACGCTCAAAATAACAATGAAGTTGCAGAGATCGTAAAAATTTGCGCTCGGAGCAAAAAACCAATAATTCCGTATGGAACCGGAACTTCCCTTGAGGGACATGTTGCAGCTCTTCAAGGTGGTGTTTGCATAGATATTTCACAAATGAACAAGGTGCTTGAAGTTAATGAAAAAGACCTTGACTGCCGAGTGCAGGGTGGCGTCACTAGGAAACAACTAAACAAGCACTTACGCAACTCAGGACTCTTCTTTCCCATTGATCCAGGTGCTGATGCCTCATTGGGAGGAATGACAGCAACTCGAGCATCAGGAACAAATGCGGTTCGCTATGGTACTATGCGTGAAAACGTGCTTGGGCTAACAGTTGTAACCGCAGAAGGAAGAATAATCCGTACTGGATCTAGAGCAAGAAAATCTTCCGCAGGCTATGATTTGACAAGGTTATTTGTAGGTTCAGAAGGGACCCTAGGGATTATAACTGAAATACAGCTAAGACTATACGGTGTCCCTGAGGCAATTTCTGCTGCTGTATGTTCTTTTGATAATTTGGAGGGAGCAGTAAATACAACCATCTCCACTATACAAATGGGAATTCCTGTTGCTAGAATAGAGCTGTTGGATGAAGTACAGGTTGATGCAATAAATAAGTTTTCTGATTTTAATTATCCCTTAAAACCTACATTATTTTTTGAGTTTCATGGTACAGAAGCTTGGGTGCAAGAACAGTCCGAAATGGTTAAAGAGATTTCTTTCGAAGAGGGAGGAAACGATTTTCAATGGTCTGCACACGAAAAGGAAAGACAAAAACTATGGGAAGCACGACACAATGCTTATTATGCATCACTAGCTTTGCGTCCAGGTACAAAAGGTTGGCCTACAGATGTCTGTGTACCTATTTCTCGTCTTGCAGAATGTATTCTTGAAACACGCCAAGATATAGATCAGGAAGGACTTACCGTGCCAATTGTAGGGCATGTAGGAGACGGTAACTTTCACTTACTTTTCATGATCGATCCAAAAAATGAGAAAGAAGACCTAAATCGGTATCAGCCTTTAAACGACCGCCTAATTGAGCGAACTTTACGAATGGGAGGCACCTGCACAGGTGAACATGGAATTGGTTCTGGTAAATTAAAATACATGCAGGCCGAACACGGAGAATCTTTGGATATGATGCGTAAGATAAAACAAGCTTATGATCCAAATAACCTGATGAATCCCGGGAAAGTTATTCCAGCAATTTAGATATTTATCCACAAGAATTATTTTCTCATATTATTAATTTATTAGTATTTGAGGTTATTTCTGCCTCTCTTTCAAAAATTTTTCCAAAATTAATTTTAATTATTTCAACTTAGTCTTTTTAGATTAATACCTACACCTTAAGATAATTTAAAAATGGACTTAATTATAAGAAACGTAAATCTCCCTGATGGAAGAATAGGAATTGATATCGGCATCAAGGATAAAAAAATCATGGAGATTGAATCACCACTTAACTTTAAAGCAAATGAGGAAATTGATGCTTCTGGATTTCTGGTGTGCCCCCCTTTTGTAGACGCGCATTTTCACATGGATGCAACTCTAAGTATTGGGAAGCCCCGCCTTAACAAATCAGGAACACTACTGGAGGGTATAAATTTATGGGGAGAACTCAAACCTCATCTCACGTTTAAAGAAATTAAAAATAGGGCTCTCAGTTATTGTGACATGGCAGTTGCTAGAGGTCTGCTGGCCATTCGAAGTCATGTGGATATTTGTGATCCGAGATTGCTGGCTGTGGATGCTCTTCTAGAAGTTAAAAAAGAAGTATCATCCTATCTTGATCTGCAGTTAGTTGCTTTTCCCCAGGATGGATATTATCGCAGCCCAGATACGATAAAACTTCTGAATACCGCACTTGATCGAGGAGTAGAAGTAATAGGTGGAATACCGCACTTTGAGCGTACAATGGAAGATGGAAAGAAATCAGTGGGGGCATTGTGCAGAATTGCTGCGGAAAGAGGTCTTCTTGTTGATATGCATTGCGATGAAAGTGATGACCCTCTCTCACGTCATATTGAAACTCTGACAGCAGAAACTACACGCCACGGTTTACATGGTAGGGTTACGGGGTCCCACCTTACTTCAATGCACTCCATGGACAATTATTATGTCAGTAAGTTGTTGCCCTTAATGTCTGAAGCTAGAATGAACGTGGTTGCAAACCCTTTAGTTAACATTACCATTCAGGGTCGTCATGACACTTATCCAAAAAGAAGAGGAATGACCCGTGTCCCTGAAATGATTAAGATAGGACTTAATGTGGCCTTTGGACATGACTGTGTGATGGACCCATGGTACTCCCTAGGTTCTGCTGATATGCTTGAGGCTGCTAGCATGGGGTTGCATGTTGCACAAATGACAGGTGTCGAAGAAATGAAGTCTTGTTTTCAAGCAATAACTGAATTTCCAGCAAAAATTATGGGCCTTGAAGGCTACGGACTCGAAAAAGGTTGCAATGCTGACATGGTGATTTTACAAGCAGCAGACCCAATCGAGGCACTCAGGTTAAAGCCAAACAGGCTGTTTGTAATCCGACATGGAAAAATCATCGCACGATCTCAACCTGTTCAGTCTGAACTAAAATTGCCCAGTCGTCCAAAGTTAATAAATTTTTTGAAATAGTTTATAAAATTCTTTCAAAATATCCCATATGGTGTAAAAAAAATTTTTGAGATGGAATTAACTATTTTAGTTGAAAATTACCTAAGAATTAAGCAACTAAGTCTCAAAAAAACATTAAATAAATCTACCTAAAATCACAGGGTGTCAAAAAAATTTAAATTTAATATAAGTAATTTCTAACTTACAATTATCTATTAAGAACTAACTATATTAACTAATCGTCCAGGGACTACTATGACCTTACGTATTTGTTCCCCTTTGAGGTAGGATTTGACCTTAGGTGCAGCTAGAGCTATTTTTTCAGTTTCATCTTTGCTGCTTCCTGCGGGAATTTCAAGCCGATCTCGCAATTTACCATTCACCTGCACAACTAGCGTGATTAAATCGTCTGCAGCCATATCTTCATCAAATGTAGGCCACTGTTGTCTGTGAACACTTCCACTTTTGGGCTTTATTTTTTGCCACAATTCTTCTGTGATGTGAGGTGCTATTGGAGCAAGCATTAACAACATCTTTTCCAAGCACTCTTTCCAGACATCACTTCCAATTCCATCAGCCTGTGCCTTTAAAACATTACGGAGAGACATCACTGCAGCAATCGCCGTATTGAAGCGGAAATTCTGTAGATCAATGGTTACTTTTTTTATAGTTTGATGAAGCGATTTTCGAAGTTTTTTTTCCTTGTCCGGTGAAACATTATCTGTACTTTTTTCATATGAATTGCAAAGCGTCCAGACAGATTTGAAAAAGCGGGCAAGTCCTTCAATGCCTTGGGGATTCCATGCAGCACCAGCATCCCAAGGGCCCAGAAACATTAGATATGCCCTTACAGTATCAGTCCCATACTGCTTTACAAGCATGTCAGGATTAACCACATTACCACGACTCTTGGACATTTTTTCATGATCCTCTCCTAAAATCATACCCTGATTAAATAGACGTTTTGTAGGTTCACGAAAATTCAGCAAACCTAAATCTGCGAGTGCCTTAGTAAAAAAACGAAAATACAGAAGATGCATGGTGGCATGCTCTATACCTCCGGTATACTGGTCAACTGGACATAAATGATTTATTTTTTCCACTTCCCATGGGTTATCATTACGTACAAGCGTTTGCCCTTTTTTCCAGTAGGGAGAGACATAGGCATAATAGTACCAGGAAGAACATATAAAAGTATCCATCGTATCAGTTTCTCTTACTGCATCGCACCCGCATTCTGGACATGAAGTTTTAAGAAATTCTTTATGATATTTTAATGGACTTTCTCCTGTTGGTTTGAATTCGGCATCATCCGGAAGCAGCACCGGAAGCTCATTATAGGGAACAGGCTGCATTCCACAACTATCGCAGTAAACTATTGGAATAGGGGTTCCCCACATTCTCTGGCGACTGATCAGCCAGTCATGTAAACGATAATTAACCTGCCGCTCGCCAAAACCTTCCTTTTGCATATGAACTGCAACTCGGTTGAAGCTATCCGGCCAGACCGCTCCATCAAACTCGGCACTGTTTACCATTACCGAATCTTCTTTTAGCAAAATGGGCTCTGCTAATTCATCCCCATCCGGTATTAAACCAAGTTGCTCTTTTGAAACAACCACAACCGGAGTTTTCAGTCCATATTTCCTTGCAAAATTAAAATCTCGCTCGTCATGTCCTGGCACGCCCATTATTGCCCCAGTACCATACGATTCTATAACGTAATCTGCAATCCAGACTGGTACCAAATCACCATTCATGGGATTAACGGCATATGCTCCAGTAAACACACCATCTTTTGACTTACCCTCTGAAGTACGTTCAATTTCGTCTTTGCGCTGTGCCGCAGAGATATATGTTTTAACAATCTCTTTATTTTCAGATTTTGTTATTTGATCAACTAATTTATGCTCTGGCGCTAGCACACAGAAAGTCATGCCAAAAACGGTATCGGGTCTTGTGGTAAAAACTCTAAAGCTCAAATCTTTTAAGCCATCTATTTTCAGTTCAAACTCAACACCTTCACTTCGTCCAATCCAATTTTCCTGCATAGAGCGGACCCGTTCTGGCCAATCTAGTCCATCAAAATCAAGTAGTTCATCAGCGTATTTGGTGATTCGTAGTTTCCATTGATTTAAATCTTTTTTTACAACAGGATTGTCACAACGTTCACAAACCCTTTCCTCACCCCAGACCTGCTCCCGCGCTAGCGTAGTCTGACAGTTATTGCAGTAATCAACAGGTGCATACTCTCTGTAAGCCATATCCTCCTCAAGCATTCTTAGGAAAAACCACTGGCTCCATTTGTAATATTCTGGATCACATGAAGCCACCTCATTTTTCCAAGCAAACATATTGCCCATTGAACGAAGCTGCTTTTGCATGCGCTTTATATTTTCATAAGTCCATGATTTTGGATGAATATTGTTTTTGATAGCAGCATTTTCGGCTGGAAGCCCAAATGCATCGAAGCCTATTGGGAAAAAAACTTCAAATCCTTTCATTTTCATAAACCGGGCATAACAGTCAGAAGGGGCCATAGCATACCAGTGACCAATATGCAGATCTCCAGAAGGGTAAGGAAGCATAGTAAGCATATAAAATTTCTGATTTCCTGAATTAAAATCAAAATCAAGTAAATTATGCTCTTCCCAATACTTTTGCCACTTTGACTCAATTTCTTTTGGGACGTACTCCTGCATGATCATTTTTATATGTTAAGTTGTTTTGACAAAAATTTTTTAAGTCTTATCTGGAAAGTATAAAATTACATCAAAAAAGAATTAGGAGAAATATAAAATGACTCCATTTACATAATAATTATTTAAATAATCTTTCTTAATAACCTACTTGATTATGTTTTGCTTCCAACTGAAAGAATTATCTGAAATAATTCCTTCCTACGGTAAGGTAAGACTTCGGAAGATAAAATCTTTAACCCGGAATTATGCATACATTCCATCAAATATTCTTTCTCAAACCCAAGCCACTTGTGTCCAAGTTTTTCAATCACCCATTCTTCTTTATGAGATGCAAGTTCCATAATTAAAACCTGTCCTCCAGGACGAAGAATACGTATTGCTTCATTTAATCCTTTCTGTGGATTTTCAAGATGATGAAGAGACTGTGAAAAGAAAACAACATCCAAAGAATCTGAAGTCAAAGATAAATTGCTTGCATCTTCAACAAGGAAACTAACATTCTTCATACCTAGCCTGTCAATGCGTTGCCGGGCCATTGCAAGTATATCTGGATTAATATCCACGCCCGTTACATGCTTGGCGAATTTTGCCATTTCTACAGTCAGTGTTCCATCTCCACAGCCAAGATCAATTACTTCAAGTTCAGAGGTACCTGAATCAAATCCTGATTTTTTCTCTCCGTTTTGTCCCAACAGAACTCCTAGTAGACAAGACCAAGCATACCAAGATTGCCCAGGCTCAAGCAATTGTTCATTTAAACCTCCGGGCTTCCCTTCACGCTGTCGTAATATTTCATGAAGCCTCACACGATCGTTGTTAGGATCCTTCATGGATGACAACTGATCGCGCAAAAAGTCCCAAAGTAAGTGAAGATCATCATCAAGAGATTCCTTCTGAGTAAGTTGATAGTAAGCCCATATTCCTTCTTTGTGTTCCTGTATCAACTTCATTTTTTTCAAGTGGCTTAAATGCCTCGAAATCCCAGATTGAGCCATTCCTATTATTGATGTTAGTTCACTTACATTTAGAGGAGTTTGTGAGATCAAAATTAATATCCTGAGCCGAGTTTCGTCACCTAAAAGTCTTAGTACTTGGGCAATAATTGACATAAGTATCTGTAATTATCTTCAAAATTAGATGGATAAGATATATCAATATATTTCAATATAATGATTTATGAGTATATACAAGCAAATTATCCTCAAATTAAATTGTATTAATGAGAAGTTAGCTAATTCAGAAAATCAAAGATTTACAAATAATCTTTATCTAAATGTAGATCAGTGGAGATTTTAAACTAAAAATTGATTAACTAAATTTTTCACCAGTATTATGAAAATTGAATGGCAGGATTAAAGCAAGACAAGGAAATTAAAATAATATTCAGGTATCGGACTCAGTTTCTGCTGAAAACCCACTTGTCTGTAAGACTTAGCTTGGAGTTAAAAGTATAACCATCGTAATCAAAGTTTTTTAAGTCTTCAGATTTAATAATTGAATTGTCAATAGCATAACGAACCATTAGGCCGCGGGCTTTTTTGGCAAAAAACTGTACTATTTTGTACTCACCATTTTTAAGGTCCCTGAATTCCGGAGTAATCAAACGGCATTCAAGATTTTTTGTTTTTACTGATTTAAAATATTCATTTGAAGCGAGGTTTACTAAAACTGGGGTCTCCTGCTCCTCTAAAAGAAGTGTGAGTTCATCAGTAATTTTATCTCCCCAAAATTGATAAAGAGTATTTACTTTTTTTGAATTTAGTTTAAGACCCATCTCAAGTCTATACGGTTGTATCAAGTCAAGTGGTCTTAACAACCCGTATAACCCTGAAAGAATTCGCAAATGACGCTGCGCGTAACTAAAATCATCTTCAGAAAGAGTTGATGTGTTAATGCCATTATATACATCACCTTTAAAAGCCAACAAAGCTTGCCTAGCATTAACTGGACTAAATGGCAATTCCCAGGTTTTAAATCTATCTACATTTAATTCAGCAATTTTTTGACTTACCTGCATCATCTTGACTAAATCTCGCAAAGACTTTTTAGACATGATTTCAATTAATTCAGCAGAGTTCTCCAGATAATCAGGAATAGTGAAACTTTCAGTTTTTAGTGGGCTCTCATAATCCAACGTTTTTGCTGGAGAGATTATCATCAACATCTTTTTACCTTACTGAGACATATTTTAGATTAGAGGATAATTACAAAATAATAACTAGAGAAATTACTTGAATGTAAACTAGTATAACAAATTTACCTTAATTCTGGATAGTTTTTAATTATTTTTTAGCTGTAAATTTAAAATCTGTTTTTCAGATATTTTATCTGTAATTACAAGACACCAAGCATACGCAATCCCTTACGATATGCTTTACGTTTAAAAGGAACAACCAAGCTTAAACCTTTGCGAGGCCTAATCCACTGAAAAGTATCAAATTCTATTGGATCATGGTTAAAAGATATCTTGTCAGTATGACAATTTAGATGAAGCAGGAACCAGCGTTGCTGCTGACCGTAAAAAGGTCTCCATTGTGTATTTTGGTCCATTACCCGCTTTACTTTATTGGGGTAATGATAGCGTACCCTTTTTCCCCCAACTCTAACTATTTTAACATCACCTGTTCCAATTTCCTCTTTAAGTTCACGAAAAAGAGCTTCTTCTTCCGTTTCTCCTTCATCAACACCCCCCTGAGGGAACTGCCAAGACCATTTAAGCTTACCA
>CACFAY010000043.1 GCA_902564345.1 uncultured SAR324 cluster bacterium | reverse complement strand
AGAACAATTGATGAATTTTTTAACTATGAAACTGCAAAAAATATATTAAATAATTATGGGAAATGGGATGTTTGCATAGCTAGAAATGTAATTGCCCATGTCAGTGATTTGCATGGATTGGTGAAAGGAATTCAAACCATTCTAGATAAAGATGGTTTTGCAATAATCGAATTCCCACATTTACAAAAAATGTATAATGATTTGCAATATGACCAAGTATTCCATGAGCATATTGGTTATCATTCGCTTCATAGCATTGTGTTCCTTTTTGGACAGTACAGTATGGAAGTGTTTGATGTTGAAGAATTGGGAGTACATGGAGGTTCACTTCGGGTATTTATAAAACATGCAGGTTCAAAAAGGGAGAAAAAATATGAAGTAGTTAAGACGATGAGTGGTGAGATAAACTCAGGTATTTTTTCAACAAATAATTGGGGGAATTATGCTGATAGATGTCTTAAACATAAAAATACTTTAAGGGAAATGATTGAAAAATGTAAAGATGAGGGAGAGCTAATTGTTATTTATGGAGCTTCTGGAAAAGGACAGTCACTTATTCAAATGTCAGAAATTACAAAAGACTTGATCAGTGGAGTAGTAGACAAAAGTAAAATGAAACAGGGTAAATTTACTCCAGGTTCCCACATGAAAATTCATCCAACAGAATATATTTATGAAACTAATGCAAATGTTATTTTGTTATGTGCATGGAATATAGTAAATGAAATAGTAATTCAGGAAAAGAGATTTATTGAGGCGGGTGGCAGGTTTTTAATCCCTTTTCCAGAACCACATTTTTATAAAAAATAAATTGGGATTAAACATCAAATAAAAAATAAACTATGAAAGTAATTATTTTAGCTGGGGGACTAGGAACTCGTCTTTCGGAACTAACAGAAATAATTCCAAAACCTATGATAAGAATTGGAGATAAGCCTATTTTATGGCACATTATGAAAATCTATTCATATTATGGGATAAAAGATTTTTACTTAGCCCTAGGATATAAATCAGAAATGATAAAGAATTATTTTTTGCACTATAAGGAACTTAATTCAAATCTCACAATAGATCTTTCTAATAATTCAGTTACTTTCCATCAAACAGATGAATCAGACTGGCGAATTACAATGGTTGATACAGGAGCAAGTACAATGACAGGAGGTAGAGTAAAGTGTTTGAAGGAATTTATTGGTAACCAAACGTTCATGTTGACATACGGTGACGGTTTAGCAAACATCAATTTGGATGAACTGCTTAGTTTCCACAAAAAACATGGCAAGCTTGTTACAGTCACATCGGTGCGCCCAGGTTCTCGTTATGGAGAATTGTTCATAGATAAAGACAAGGTAACCTCTTTTAAAGAAAAACCACAACTGAACGAAGGTTGGGTTAATGGAGGGTTTTTTGTTGTGGAACCTGAATTTTTTGAGTTGATAGATGGTAAAGATACAGTACTTGAACAGGCACCTTTAGAAAAAGCAGCAGAGATGGGTGAAATGATGGCATTTCGCCATATGGGTTTTTGGCACTCTATGGATACAAAAAGAGATTACGAAAATCTTGAAGGCATATGGAAAGAGGGCAATCCTCCATGGATTTTATGAAAAATAAAGAAAAAATATTAGTTGTTGGAGGCACGGGGTTTATAGGTTACAACCTTTTGAAAGAAACCAATCGAAGGGGATTGTCATGCACTAGTATTTCATTAAACGCTCCCATTGATTTTAGAAGGGTAGAAAATGTCAACTATGTTTTTGCAGATATAACAAACAAATCAGAATTAAAAAGAAAAATTAGAGATGATTATGATTATGTGGTCAACTTAGGAGGTTATCCGGATCATAACTTGCTAAAAAAAGGTGGTGAAAAAATAATTAAAAATCATTTTGATGCGGTAATAAATCTCATTAAGGCGACTTCCAGTAAAAATTTAAAGAAATTTATTCAAATTGGTAGTAGCGATGAGTACGGTAAAGTTAAAGCACCACAATCGGAGACTATTAGAGAAAAACCTATATCTCCATATTCTGTTGCAAAAACGGCAAGTACTCATTTAATTCAGATGCTTCATAGAACTGAAAGATTCCCAGGAGTAATTTTAAGACCATTTTTAATTTATGGTCCAGGACAGGATGAAAATCGATTTATTCCTCAGGTTATAAATGGCTGTCTCAGTGAAAAACAATTTCCTACTTCAGAGGGTAAGCAGGTTAGAGATTTTTGTCACGTCAATGATGCAGTGAACGCAATAATTTTAGCGATGTTGTCAGATGATTCAAACGGAAAAATTTTTAATATCGGTTCAGGCATACCTGTCACGATAAGATCTGTTGTCAAAAAAATTACCAAAATTATTGATAAAGGTAAGCCACAATATGGTGTTGTACCGTACAGGATTGGCGAAAATATGGAGCTATATGCAAATATTAGCTACATAAAAAAGATATTGAATTGGGAACCTTTAGTAAATTTTGATGAAGGAATTAAAGAAGTTATAAACTGGTACGAAGTAAATAATGAAAAAACAACCACTAGTTAGTATCATTATGAATTGTTACAATGGAGAAGAATTTCTTCGGGAAGCACTAGAGAGTGTACTATCGCAAACATATAAAAACTGGGAACTAATATTTTGGGACAATCAGTCTAGCGATGAAAGTTCCACAATTTTAAAAAGTTTCAATGAATCTAGATTCCATTATTACTATGCAAATGAACACCGTAATTTATATGATGCAAGAAATTTAGCAGTTAGAGTTTCCAAAGGGGATTTGGTTGCATTTTTAGATACTGATGACACTTGGGTGTCGAATAAACTAGAATTACAAGTGCCATGTTTTGATGATCCTAATGTAGCTCTTGTCTATGGTAATTATTGGATTCACAACAATAAAAAAGATAAATATATAAAAAGATATAGAAGGGTACTACCTTCCGGTAACATACTGAGATACTTACTAAAGGATTATGTGGTAGGTTTGTTAACCATTATTGTTAGAAAAAAAGCATATTTAACACTAGAGAAGCAATTTGATTCTAGATTTCCAATGAGTGGGGATTTTGATTTTGTTATTCGCCTCGGCTTTAGTAATTGTTTTGCTGCGATTCAACAACCAATAGCCACTTATAGATGGCATGGGAATAACAACTCTAAATTATATTTTGAAAAACAAATAAAGGAATTGGAACTATGGTATCAAGAAATGTCTGTCAACAAAAAGTATTCTTCTATACGTGAACTATTATTTGTTAAAGTTAATATCAACTATCACAAAGGTAAAAAAAATGCTGAAGAAGGGAATTTTCTTTTAGCAATGAAATATTTTTTATTGATGCCACTTTGCTTAAATAAATTCAAATTGTTGTTTGCTATGGTTTTTCCTAATTTTTTTGTAAAACTTTTTTATTTGACTAAAAATTAATTTATAAATTATATAAGTATAAAATTTTTAGCTTATCGCTTAAAATTTTGTTTTTTTATCTTCTAACTTTAAATTAGGCATTTAAATGTTAAAAAGGAATAAGGTAATACTTTCTAAAATTTGATCAATAAAGACAAAAATTTTCATCTGGATATTTTCGCACTTAACGTATTACTATACATAAATTATAATTTACAATTAATTATTAATTGGAACAAAAAAATTAATACTACATAATTTCACAAGGTAAAATGGCCAACGGACTATTAATGTATTTTGATATTGATACGGGATATTATCCTGGTTTGCATCATGGGTTAGCTTATCTAATGGGGTCAGTAAATAAAGAAAATGACATCGAGTTTTTCCACATTTTCAAAGAAGAACATCTCCATGAAGTTAAAGAGCTCATTGAAAATAAGAAGTGGGACTTTGTTGGTGTTTCCTTTACAACAAATCAAAGAAAGTTTCTTTGGAAGCTTATTGAAATAACTAGTTTAAAAGATACATTTTTAATTGGGGGAGGTGTACACCCTACATTGGACAAACAAAATACATTTAAAGAATTCCCTGAATTTGATGCTATATGTATAGGTGAAGGGGAAATGGCACTACTAGAGTTATGTAAGAGAATAGACAAAAAACAAAATCTTACAGATTCTCCTAGTTTTATTTTTAAAGTTAAAGATGAAAATGGTAAAACAAGTTTTAAGGTAAATCCAACTTTTGAATTAAAACATATAGATGAATTAGCTGACCCAGATTATACAATTTTTGATTACAAAAGAATAGTTCAAGATAGTGGGAATGTTTTCCCCATGATGTTGGGTAGAGGCTGTCCGTATAAGTGTACATACTGCGCATCAGCACATTTGTCTAAAGAGTATTCAAACCCTCAGGACTGGGTTAGGTTCCCCTCAATTGAAAGATCCATACGCATAATTAAAGATAATTTAAAAATTTATCCTGATACCCAGTCAATTATTTTTGCCGACGATACTTTCACAGTTAGAAAAAATTGGGTTAAAGAATTTTGTAATGAATATAAAAAAGAAATAGGACTTCCTTTTGAGTGTAATGCACGAGTTGAAACTATTTCTGATTCTGTTTGTGAAGATTTAAAAAATGCTGGATGTACTTCAATTGATTTTGGGGTGGAAAGTGGCAGTGAATGGCTTAGAAATAACATTGTAAATAGAAAGCATAAGAACCAGATAATTATTAATGCATTTAATACGGTAAAAAAACATGGGATCAAAGGATTCTCATATAATATTGTTGGAATGCCTTTCGAAACACCAGAGATGATGAGGGCAACTTATGAGTTAAACAGATACGACCTGAAAGCTGCAAGATATGGGAGGGCATTTTATTATTATCCATATCCTGGAACAGGAATGCACGAGGTAAGTATCAAATATAAAATGCTTAGACCAGGGATAGAGCAGTTGACTGGTTACTTAGAAGCTCCTACTGTCAAGGAAACACATTCAACACATAAGGAGATAAGGAAGTGGTTCAAGAAAATTAATTTACTTTTTGCAGTAAGACTGATTAGCGACAGATTTAACTTACCATTGTTCATGTCTGAAGCTTTGGTTACGGTCACGCAACTATTCTGGATTCCTTTAGCAGGAATAGTTGAACCTGATAAGAGCAATACAGTAATGAAAAAATTTAATTCTAAACTAAAATTGGTTGTAAAAAAACTTAGGAAACCAGGACATGCGTTGTATAATTCTCATGACGTAAGAAAGGTTGAGGTGAAAGAATGGAAATATATGTAATTTGTTAAGATATGGAAATAATTAAGGTATGGATTGAGGAAGGTTGTGTAACCTGTGGCAACTCTGAGGAAGTATGTCCTGAGATTTTTGAAATAGATATTGAGTCTGGAACAGCAATAGTCAAAGATTCTGATGATTTTACAGTTTATTCAGAAAAAATTCGTCTTGCTGCCGAAAGTTGCCCTGTTGGTGTCATAAAGTTTGAAGAATCATAAACTTATATTAAATTGTATCATTTAACATATTTTTTTGAATATTTAAGATAAAATATAAAAATACGAATTTTAGGTGTCATCATTCTAATATGTGTGTTTACTAAAAAAGCGATAACGTTAAATAATGATATTTAAAAATCTAAGCTACTATCTACAGTAAACCATCTGTTTACACAAATTTGGACTAATAGTTCCTCCCACCCCTCAAGACTTCTTCATAACAAAAATAATATAAAATAATAGTTATAACTATATTACTTCAGAGTCATAATTACTTGCTAATCACAAAATATATTAAATTTAATATTAATCTCGTAATTTATAAATTTTTAGGGGATATTTTATCAATTCTTATAAAGAATAATCTGTTTTTAGAGTCTCTAACTTATAGTGAACTGTCATAGTTTAATCAATTATAATTAGTTCCCATATGTCTATTAAATCTTTTAAGGGTCGTGTTGTTTGCATCAATCCAAATCTTGTACTACAAAAGAATGATTTGTTTACAACAGGAATTGTTTTTATGCCCTTTGGACTTGCTTATTTCGCAGGTGCTTTGCTTAAGAATAGTTATAATTGTGAAGTTATAGACGCTTTTGGGGAAAATCCAAATCAAACTTGGAATGAGGGAAATTTTATTTTTAGAGGTCTTCATCCTTCAGAAATTGAAAATGAAGTTAATTACAAATCACTCGAATCCCCGGATGTGTTCTTTGTATATGCAATAAATCTTACTTACCACCGTGCAATTATAGAAATTATAAAACAGTTAAGAATTTCATTTCCCAATGTCCCAATTGCTATTTTAGAAAATACTCAATCAGTGACTGCCTATGCCCTTGAGAACATCCAACATGAATTCTACGATGCAGGAGCTACATATGTTGTGATGGGGGAACCAGAAGATAGAGGCGTTAAACTGGCTAGACATATTTTGTCTAAAGGAAAAGATAAAGAACTTTTAAATCTTGATGGAATAGGATTCAGAAAAGATGGAGAAATCTTTTACAATTCTGCTGTGAAAAAAATTGATAATCTAGATTCATTGGCATTTGCAGCATGGGAACTTTTCCCTGTAAAAAATTACTGGAAACTGAAATATTCACATGGTCCTTTAACAGCTAATCGATATCTGCCAATTTTGACTTCTAGAGGATGCCCATATTCATGCCGATTTTGTGTGATACCAGAAACTAATGACCTGAAATGGAGATACAGGTCAGCAATTAACGTTGTTGATGAGATAGAATACTGGGTAAAAAAATGGAATATCAAAGAATTTCATATTGAAGATGTAGACCCTACTATCAGTGATAAAAGAACTCGAGAAATATGCCTTGAGATCATTAGAAGGGAATTAAATATAAGATGGAAAATATGTTCAGGGACCAAAGTTGAGACAATTAAAAGTGAAAAAACTATTGAGTTGATGGCGCAGTCTGGGTGTAGATATATTTCAATATCACCCGAAAGTGGCTCCCAACGTGTTATGGAATTAATAAATAAACCTTTTAACTATCAACATGCAGTGAAATTGATCGGGAAAATGAGTAAAGTTAACATTTTTACTCAAGCCTGCTTTGTTCTTGGCTTCCCAGGAGAAAAAGAAGAAGATCGTAAATTAACTCGAAAAATGGTTTATGATCTTGCTAAAGCAGGTGTAAGTGAAATCGCACTATTCATCATAACACCCGTACCTGGGTCTAGCATTTTAAAAGAATTTTCTGGTTACACTGATTACTCACAGTTAAATTTTTCTCCTACTTGGCGAAAAGATTATGATGATCTTAACCAATTTCGTTTGAAACTATATGCTCAATTTTTATTTTGGAAACTGCGATTTCACCCCATTTCGATCCTAAAACAGCCCTTCAATTTTTTGATTAGAAAATTTAATACAAAGATGGAAATGACACCTTATAGAGCTATACACACCATTTTAATGTTAATAGGAATAGTTGGGAAACGAATTTAATTTTAAAAAATACAAATTTTTTAAAATTTTGAATTTATTTAGGTTTTTTACAAGCAATAATATTTTTGATTATTTTAATCTATGTCTTATGAAAAATTTTTGGAGACAATAAATTGTCCAATTTGCGATAGCCAAGAATATCATGTTTTAAAAGAAGCAAATTATCCAAATAATATCACTATTGAGGAATTGCTGGTAATATACAAATCATCTAGCGATGTTGAATTGATAGATCAACTTGTAAAATGCATTGAGTGTGGTTTAGTTTTTCTAAATCCACGCGTTAAATCTGACATTATAATGGAATCTTATGAAGAAGCAGTTGACTTAAAGTTTGCTTCTCAGAATCATCTAAGGATCAGGACTTTTAAAAAATTTTTTGAAAATTGGGCAAATCGCTTAAATATTATACCTTCAAAGCAGAAAAAAATTCTTGATCTAGGCTGTGCTGCGGGCTCTTTCCCAAAAGCAGCTCAGGATATTGGTTTTAGTGTTACCGGAGTTGAGCCAAGTAAATTTCTTTGTGAATTCGGTCGGAGAGAGTACGGTTTAGACTTGAGACAAGGAACTCTGCATGAACAGAATTTTTCTAAAGAAGAATTCAATGTGGTCAGTATGTTTGACGTGATTGAACATTTATCTCAACCAGGAAAGATTCTTGATGAAGTAAAAAGAATATTACATCCTGAGGGCCATTTAATTATAAACTATCCAGAATATGATTCTTGGCCTAGAAAAATAATGAGAGGGAAATGGCCATTTTTTCTAAGTGTTCACTTGTTCTATTTCACACCAAAAAGTATTAAGCAAATCCTTGAAAAACATGGATTTCAAGTTATTAAATTTGAACCATATTACCAGACACTTGAGCTAGGATACATTTTAGAAAGAGCTTCGCAAATATTATATTTTACAAAATTGATAGAAAAAGGGGTAAAGGCTATTAGTTTGGCTCAAATTCCATTTACATATTATATTGGACAGACACTGGTAACTGCTAAGAAAGCATAATCTTAAAAAATTAAATTTGGATTATGGCAGGGGCAAGCAAGTAACACTTTTTTTATTGATTAAAGAATATTTTAGATAAAACTAAATTCTCCTATTATCTCATCCATCTCTACTCACCCTTTAAGTTAACATCAATCCTTAAATATTAAATAATTTATATTAAGATATTTAACTTCTTAAAAAAAATGATTATTATTCTTTCCCGTATAAATGTGATTAATTTAAAGATATAATTTTAGTTATTTTAAAATTAGTTTAGAAATTTCTATTTTGTAGATTATTAAAAAAATTCATATAACTGCTTAGAATACTTAGTTTTGAATACAAAACAAATAGGGTGTATTTTTGATATGGATGGAGTTTTATTCTTAAGCAGTGATATCCATTTTAATGCTTTTCAAGAAACTCTAGCAGATGAACCTGTTAAGGTCTTAAATTATAGTGAATTAGCTGGTTTGAGGACAGACTTCGCAATCCAAAAGATTTACAATCGAACAGGATTAACTATATCTCGAGAAAAACTTAAAGTACTAACCTATCGTAAGCGAAAATCTGCATCAGCGATGCTGAAAAAAAATCCTCCCGTTGCCAAAAACTGCAGAGAAGTGATTGCAGAACTTTCAAGGAGGGGGGTTCTTTTAGGACTGGCCAGTTCCTCCTCATCTGAGAACGTTAATTTGTTTTTGGAATCAAGTGGTACGAGAAAATATTTTCAGACTATTCTATCAGGTGATGATATCAACATACCGAAGCCTGATCCAGAAATATTTCAAGTTGCAAGAAAATATTTAGGCCTTCAACCAAGTGAATGTTTGGTTTTTGAAGACTCAGAGAGTGGTATTTTAAGCGCTCAGGCTGATGGAATAAATGTGGTTGGTGTTGTAGGACAATATGATCAAAAAGATTTTGAATCATTTGGAGTAAAAAGAGTAATTACAAAACTTGATGAGATTTTGATGTTTTCAGAGTTAAAAATTAGTGATTTCAATCCAATGGATTCCTAAAGCTGATTAGATAAATCTTATTACAAATTTGATTAAACATTAATAATGGGGCGGATACTCTTTAAAAAAGATTTAAAAAATGTATCTCGATTTACAAACAAAAAAATTAAGAGATCTCTATGGACTTGTTTAATTCCTGCAGCAGGTCGAGGGACCCGTTTGGGATATATCCTCCCTAAAGTCCTATATCCGATCTTAGAAAAACCGATTCTTCATTACTTGGTCCAGTTGTTTGGAGATTATTGTACTCAATTTATAGTTGTTGCTTCTCCTGAGGGTGCACAAAAAATAGAGAAAGAACTCAAAAATTGCTGTAATTCAAAAAATTTTAGTGTTGCCATTCAAGAAGAACCAAAAGGCATGGCTCACGCTGTTTGGCAAGCAAAGGACATTATCCAGACTCCATATACGGTTGTGGTATGGGGTGATCAAATCTGTCTTCGAGATGAGACGATCTCAAGTACATTAGCATTCCATCAATCCGGGACAAAAAACGCTTTGACCTTTCCCACAGTAATAAAAAGAGATCCCTATATTCATTTCCAAAGAGATTATAGTGGCAGAATCATAAAAGTCTTGCAGAAACGTGAGAATGAAATAACTGAGGAATTTGGAGAAACTGATTGTGGTCTTTTTGGTTTTTCAACAAATTTACTTTTTTCTGTATTACAAAATGGGTTTAGATCACCAATGTCTTTAGGAGCTCAAACAAAAGAGGTG
>CACFAY010000042.1 GCA_902564345.1 uncultured SAR324 cluster bacterium | reverse complement strand
ATCCAAAAATCCCAATATTTATCCAATCGGGAATAAAAGATTTGTTAACCTCTTTTTTTAATTTATTTTTTAAAATTCTTCCCAAACTTGAAGAAATACCCAAAAAGAAAAAAGGTACTATAAAATGCCATGAAATACCTATCATTTGGGAAAAACGGTCTGCCAACTCACTTATTCTCCATCCAACGTCTCCCTCAAACTCCCTTATTCCATGACCAGAAACTTTCTCGACTATTCCCAGTCTCCAAACTATATCTGCAAAAATCTTTAACCTTTGCTCAGCCAAAAAAATGGTCCAATAAAGGATTGACAAAAAAACAATACCAAACCCCAAACCACTGCTTATAAGAGATTTTATAACAGAATTAGTTTTGGTATTTCTTTGTCGTGTAGTACAAATAATCCAGTAAAAATAAAGTGGCCCAAAAACTAAAGTTGTTTGTTTAATACCAAATGCGAGCCCTATAACTAATCCCCCCCAAAAAAACCGCTCCTTAGACAAAAGCCAAAGAGACCAAAGAATAGTGGTTACGAGCAAACTATCAACTAAACCAAGTACAGACATTTCTGTTGCTGTCGGAGAGACTGCCATCATTAATGCTGCCCAACGTCCTGCTAATTCTCCATGTAAATTTTTGCATAAAACATAAGTAAGTAGCACACTCAAAAGCCCAGCCAAAAAACTTGTTAACAAAGCTACAGACTCCTTTACACCAAAGAGAGCAAAAAATAAGGCTTGTAAGTAGAAATACACAGGTGGTTTGTCACTTGCGTTAGGACCTGTTAACCAATAATCTCCTTCGGCAATTTCAGCACTGATTCGAGCATAATTAGCTGTATCCGAAAATAATGGTACAACATTGAAATTTACTATTCGGAAAAGGCACGCGATAATGAAAATCAATAAAAAAATATACTCTTCTCTAACTTTTATCATTCTTATCATGTGAATCAAAAAAATTATTGTTGTTTTTGTCATTTTCACTTAGCACATTCTTCACTATATAACGTGGTCTTTTTTTCACTTCAAGAAAGATTTTTCCAATATATTCACCCAAAAGACCTAGAAAGATTAGTTGAACACCTCCAAGAAAATATATTGGTAACACAGTAGAAGTCCAACCCGGTATTGTATTATCAGTAAAATATGCTAAAAATCCCCAAGCAGATGCAATTAAAGTTATAAAGCAAACAAATGCTCCTACTACAGAAGCAATTCGGAGTGGGACGACACTGAATGATGTAATTCCTTCAAATCCAAACTTCAACATAGCCTTTAAAGGATATTTCGTTTTTCCTGCAAACCTTATGTCTCGTTTATAATTTATTTTGCATGATTTAAATCCGATAAACGGAAATATCCCCCGAATGAAAATATTTACTTCTCCATATTGTTTAAAAGCTTCCAGGACCTTTCTGGAAACAAGTCTATATTCTGCATGATGTGGTATAATTTTTACTCCAAACCACAACATCAATTTGTAGAAACATGTTGCTGAAGTTCGCTTGAAAAATGTATCTTGCTCTCGATCATCGCGAACGCCATATACAATTTCAAATCCTTCATTAAACCTTTGGAGCATTGTATCAATTAGTTCTGGAGGATCCTGCAAATCGGCGTCCAGTGTGATAACTGCATCCCCTTTTGAAAATTTTAGACCTGCTGTTAAGGCCGCTTGATGACCAAAGTTTCGACTGAGAGAAATCGTTTTCACTGATTTATCTTTTTGTGAAAATTTTTTGAGAATTTCAAAGGTTCCGTCATCTGATCCATCATCAACAAAAATTATATTATAACCATCAATCAACTTTCTCCCCTTTAATTCTTCCAAAATTTTTTTTACTCTTAGAATTATCTCATTTAGCACTGCTTCTTCATTGAAGCAGGGAATTACAATATCTAGTTGCATAGAATTTAAATATTTAATGGTTTAATTAAAAATAAATGGGGAATATCAGGTGAACCATTTCAATCTGGAAGAACTCTACTGTAAAGTATTAACTTTGCCTCCTTGAATATCCTTTCAACTTGGAACTTCCCATTTAATCCATGTTGATTTAACTCCTTCCAAAATTTAATTTTTTCTTGGTAATCAAATAATTTACTTGAGTCTTTTAAAGAAACTCCCTCCCTTTTCAAACTACCTGGGTAACCCTCGCTTAGTAACAAATATTCTATATTTGAATTAGTTATGTTTTGCTTGGTGGGGTCCCAATTTTTAACGTTTAAAAACCATTTAGAATCTAGGTATTGACCTGGGGGGTCTAAAATACGAGATTCACGCGGTATAATATTTTTTATTTCAAATATTGCTTGGCGTATATGTACCAATCTATCTCCGATTTGTTTACGAACCCTAAAATCAAAACTTGCGTGTTTAGTTTGCTGTTGTATTCCCGCAACAACCAAAATAGCTAGAAAAAAAAGCCAAGTAAACTGTGCTTTGTTTTTTGGATTAAAAGATAACCAATATAAACCAATAAAAGTCAAAAATATTATCGAAGGAACTACATGAGTAAGATAACGTGCAATCAAAACCTCTACAGCCAAGTAAACATACCCTAATCCAAATACAACCAATATTAGATTGGAAACAAAAAAAGCAGGAACAGGAGTCCCAAGCCATTCTCTAAGGTTTTTTCGATTTAGATAAATTTTTTTTATAAATTGTATAATTGTAAATAGAAGTATTAAAGAATATGAATATCCTATAAGTTCGTTAGATATAGTATATTTAAACCAGTCAATTATATTTACTTCTGCAAATGTTTGCACAAGCCTCTCAGATTGAATTCCTTGCCATAATCTTTGCCAGTGTAAAACTTGGTATGGAGTAAGTAATAACAGAGAACAAATAAGAGTTATTAAAGCTCCACTTAACCATAAAGCAATTGTTCTAATATCCTTAATTTGATTAATCCAGAAACCTAATATTACTATTATTATAGACCATGGTAATAGCAATACTGCTTGAATTTTGCTAGCTATTGCTAGAGCTAATGCTAAAAAAATTAATTGAACCTTGAAAAATTTTGGCTGACATAAATATTCCGTGGTTGCAAAAATAGAAACAACAATTCCCAAAAGCATTGGAGGTTCGGGATGCATAGTAATAGAGTAAAAAAAACTGCCTCTTTGCATACCAACTAAACACATACCCAAAAATGCCCACTTCCATGATCCTAAGATTTTTAAAACTCTCCAAAATACCGTTAGTAAAAGAAGTTGAATGCAAAAATAAGAAGCCCATCGTGAACCTGAAATAAAAGTCCTGGTCGAGATTTCGTCTTCTGAAATACTTAATAGCCAAGAAATAATATAACTAAGGTGTGTGTAAAATGCCGTATACGCAGGATGCAATAATTCCAAAGTATTTCTAGTCTGCATTCTTTCAATGTTTCGTAAGTGTAATCCCTCGTCCAACCAAATTAGACTCGCTTCAAATGAATTTTTTATATCTAGCCAAAGCATTGGAGCAGCAAAATAATAGAAAGCTCCTAAAAAAGCACTTAAACAAAGAAAAGGGCAAATTATATGTAATTTATTTTTTGAAAGGAGATTAATTTTTTTATACATTCAACTTTAAAAGTAAATCAAAGATCAAAGAAACATCATTTTTTTCTTGTAATGTTTAACGGATTTAAAAAATTTCTTTCATCCAAAATTTTTTTTTTACAATATGATTAAAAATCTTAATATTAATTTTAATGATAGATACAATATTTGTTTCTGACTTACAAATTAAAGAACCATTATTTTTTTGAAAAAAAATACTAGAAGATTATATAAGTTAGTTTACAAAGAAAAATATTCTTATTTTTTTATAAAAAAAGTTTCTCAAACTAAAATTACATACTTTGTAAATCAGTCTTACTTGATGAAAAAATTAATTTTTAAATTTTTAAAAGATAGATCAGTAACTTTTGTGCTACAAGTCATTAACAGAAAATATTTCTTAAAATATGGTATTTAAAGATATAGTGGCGACTTGGAGAAAATAAGTTTGTATGATAACATTATTAGTAAGGTAAAAGCTTATCCCCATAGTTTAAATTTATATAATATTTACATTTTTTTAAATTAAATTTACAAATTATGAAAACCACAAGATCAGGTAAATTAAATTTACTATGACTACCCGTGTGATGGTGTTGGGAGTAGGCGCATTTGCACACGCGGTACAATCAATCCTCCAAGAAGACGGTGCCAAAACCTCCTGTTACCTGACACGGCCCTATAGTCACTTCGGACCAGGACTTATTGGTCAAACATGGAACTCCGAAGAATATCCTTCTCCAATACCTTTGATTGAAAAATTTCAACCAGATCTTATTATTCCCCAAGCTGTTTCATGGGCAGAAGAGCCTTGGTCAATAGAAATTGTCAATCGAGGATGGCCAATATTCAGCCCTGTAGGTGATGCCATGAAAATAGAAGTCTCTCGCAAACTATCTTCTGAATTATGTAGTGAATTTGGGATTCCTATACCTGCCTTCCATCATGTAATGAATCGTTTAGAGGCACGTCGGATAATGAAAGATGATCCAAGGCCATACGTTTTAAAAAATCCGATCTGTTCACCTTTTAGTCCTGTTCATGCGATAATTTGCGAAAGCACTGAAGACACAAATGGATGGATTGAGCGAATAGATTATGCAGAAGGACTGTTTTTACAAGAATATCTTGGAAAAGAAGAAGCTGGTCATTTTGTTTTCATCAGTGGAGGAGAAATATGCAGTTTAGTAACAAATAAAGAATTTAAGCGTGCATTCACGGGAGATATGGGACCACTCGCTGGTGCTCCATTAGCAGGATTAGTTGAACAGGATCCAACAGATAGATATGGACTTGCAAAAGAACTAATTTATCCACTAAAGCCTTGGTTTGAAAAAACTGGCTATACTGGGCCTCTTCAGGTAACTGCAATAAGAAAAGATGGCACATGGCATGCTATCGAATATAACATTCGTTTGGGAGTAACTACTACTGCACTCCTTTTAAGAATGTTGAAAAATCCCGTCAAGGTTTTGCTTGAGGTTGTAGCTAATCAAAATCCAGTTCCTGAATGGAATCCAAAAAGGTTTTTTGGATGCACACTGACCCTAGCCGGATATGGCTATCCTTTTACAGTTCCTTCGGTACCAAAACTGCCTGTAGAGGTATCATCGCCATTGGAGTGCGATTTATGGTGGAATGAAGTTGATGAAGAGGATGGCAGTCTTTTCATGGCTAATCATCTTAATTCGGAGATGGGCCATAGAATTGCTGATGTGAATGCCTGTGCTGCAAATATGTCCTCAGCAGTCAAGAAAATCGAAACTGAAATGAAAAAATTGCGATGCCTTGGAAGCTACTATCGTCTTGATTTAAAAGAGTTGTCTGAAAAATATTTTTCACAAATGTCATCAAAAAATGGATCTTTGGAAAACCTATGACTTATATACTACCCAATACTGAAGAAAAACCAGTCTATGTTGAGCAAATGTTTAACAAAATTGCTCAAAAATATGATCTTTTTAATGATATTGTTACCCTTGGAATGCATCGAAAGTGGAAAAGATTCGTAGCAAGGCAAACAGGTCTAGTTGATGAGCAGAAGTGTTTAGATTTATGCTGTGGAACGGGAGACATTGCCCGTGAGATATTACGTCAGTTTCCTTTATCTAAATTAACTGGTCTTGATTTTTCTGAAAATATGCTAAATATCGCTGAATCCAAAAACACACCTGAGATTTCAGTGAAATATTTGCTAGGAGATGCTATGAGTATTCCTTTTCAAGATGGTGAGTTCAACGCAGTAACAATTGGTTACGGTATGAGAAATGTTAAGGATATAAATCAATTTTTAAAAGAAATTTTACGAGTGCTTAAACCAGAAGGAATTCTTGTTTCACTTGACATAGGGAAAATTAAAGTCCCAACAATCGCATATCTTAATCATTTTTATTTTTTCCATATTGTACCTTTAATAGGAAAATTGTTGATGCCTGGAGAGAATATTTTTAAATATTTACCTCAATCTTCTCTTGAATATCCAAACCAAGAATCTCTAAAAAAAATAATGACCCAAACAGGGTTTCATAATGTGCATTTCCACAATTTTGTTTTCGGAGCTTCAACTGTTCATGTGGCTTACAAACCGGCTAGGACTTAAGAAATAAACACATCCGTGACACCTAAAAAATATCAAACACTTGAAGAAGCTCGCCTTGCTCTATTAAAATTGGTAAAAAAGTGGAGCAAGGACAATAAAAATGTTACTCAAGAAAACTCTAAAATTATTCGCCTGCAAGTTTCTGTAGCAAAAGCCCATCCACTAGAATGGCTTACCTTGCAGGATTGTTCTTCAAAAATTTTTTGGGAAAATCGTACCCAAAAAGAACAATTTGCAGGTATTGGAGTTGCTCACGCAATTTATGATGGAAAAGAAGGCTATGAAAATATTCTATTGTATGTAAAAAAATTACTGCAGGAATCTCCTGATACGATTCGATTTTTTGGTGGTATGCGTTTTGACGCAAATACCACAACTTCTCTTGAATGGAAAAAATGGAGAACAGCACATCTTATATTGCCTCTTGTTGAATTGAGTATTGTAGGCGAATCAGCGACTCTTGCATGTCATATTTTTTATAAGGGAAACAGTACTTCTAAACTTAAACAACTTCAGAGTGTTCTGGAGTTGATGCGAACAGAAGATATATCTATTCCTGACAGTCCATTGATTCAGCTAGAACGTCATGATATCCCTGGATACAAGCAATGGTGTAGTATGGTCGAAGAAGTACTTGACTACATAAATAGTGGTAAAATAGACAAAGTGGTACTGGCAAGGACTGTTGTTTTCAATCTTGCAAGAGACTATGACCCCACTGAAATACTTCTACAATTGAGAGGTCAGGCTCCGCAGGCATTTCATTATTGTTTTCAGATAGAATCACATCATGCATTTTTGGGTATCAGCCCAGAATTGCTATATAGGAGATCTGGAAGAAAAATTGAGAGTGAAGCAATTGCCGGGACTCGCCCGAGAGGTCTAACTATTGAGGATGATCAACGTCTTGCTTTTGAACTCTGTGACAGTGAAAAAGAACAGCGTGAACATTTGATGGTACTGGAAAGGATGGAGAGATTACTACAAAAATTTTGTAATAAAACAGAAAGACTTTCTTATTTGGAGCCACTTCAACTTAGACATGTTCAGCACCTTCAAAGCAGAATCTGCGGCTCATTATTACCGGGAATCAGCGATTACGATTTGTTACCCACTTTTCATCCAACTCCGGCAGTTTCTGGAGTGCCAGATCCTGAAGCATCTAATCTTATACGAAAACTGGAACCATTTGATAGAGGTTGGTACGCGGGACCTGTTGGTTGGGTAAGCAGGAGTCAGGCAGAATTTGCAGTAGGAATTCGTTCAGGTTTATTATGCGGCAGAATTTTGAGAATCTTTACTGGAGCAGGCATCGTAGATGGATCAGTACCTGATGAAGAATGGAGAGAGATAGAAATCAAACTTCAAAGTTGGCAACATTTACTGGGTCGAACGTGAATTGGAATAAATGCTGGGGCGAATGGCTAATAGAAGAACTGGTGAGGCATGATACAGAATGTTTTTGTATTTCGTCAGGATCGCGTTCCACTCCACTTACTTCTGCTGTAGCAACTAATCCTAGGGCAAATGCCGTAATATGCTCAGATGAGAGAGCATCTGCTTATTATGCACTTTGTCATGCACGTGCAACGGGAAAGCCAGCAGTACTAATCTGTACTTCAGGAACCGCTGTAGCAAATTATTTACCAGCAGTTATAGAAGCTTCCTTAGAACAAATTCCTCTCCTTATTATGACTGCAGACCGTCCCCCTGAACTTAAGGACACTGGAGCTAATCAGGCAATTAACCAGACATATCTTTTCGGTACTCATGTACGTTGGTATTTTGACCCAGGCTGTCCTGGGCCAGAATTCTCCTTAGAGTCTTTACTGACAACAATTGACCATGCGATATTTAAAACACATTTCCCCCTGTCTGGACCAGTCCATTTAAATTTCCCATTTAGAGAACCTTTCTTTGACATCGATAATCGCAGCGAAAAAATACAAAACAAATTTACAAGTGATAAAAAACCATATGTACATTATTCTGCTCCCCGAAAAATTCAGGCGACTGAAGATACAAAAGAATTAATCAAAAATCTTCCTAAGACTGGGATATTAAGCATTGGGAGAGTACCCCGAAATTCTCTTGATTCCATTAGAATTCTTGCTAGTGAACTAGACTGGCCTGTATTTGCAGATATTACTTCAGGCCTTAGACTAGGGAAAAAGTGCCCCAATAGGATTACATATTATGATCAGCTCTTGCATGAAGAACTGAACACATCAAATTGGGAAACAGAAGCTATTTGGCATATTGGCTTCCCTCCTACTTCGAAACGGTGGCTATCTTATTGGGAAAAAAAACCTGCGCCACAAATGGTATGGATAGCTGATCATTCAGAGCGTCATGACCAGTCAAAAAATTTTCGCTGGAAAATAGAAACAAATATTAATGAATTTTGTATAAATGCAGTAAATGCTTTAAAGTTTGCAAAAAGCAAACATAAAAAAAATACAAATAAAGAGGATTGGTTTAATGCATCAAAAATAGTTGAAAATCTAATAGAAAAACACTTTGATTCAAATTTAAATAACAAACAGATTGATGAATTTAGTTTAGTGCGAAGACTAACTAAAATTATTCCAGAAGATTATGCTTTTTTTATTGGTAATAGTCTCCCAGTCCGTGAAGTAGATATGTTTGGTTCTGGTAAAGGAGCTGATGTAAATACTGCTATTAATCGTGGTGCAAGCGGCATTGATGGTCTTATTGCTTCTGGTTGCGGTTATTCAGCAGGATTAAAACAACCCGTAACATTATTGATTGGTGATTTATCAGCCATCCATGATCTTAATTCATTCAAAATGATTGCAGAATCTGAGATGCCTGTTTTGCTCGTGATTATAAACAATCATGGCGGTGGAATTTTTTCATTTTTACCCATAGTTCAGCAAAAAGAAATTTTTGAAAAATTTTATGGTACTCCACACAATCATCATTTCCAAGCAATTTCAGAAATGTTTGAGCTAGAATATCACAGACCTAAATCTATAATTTCTTTTGAGGAAGAATTTTTGAGTTCAACTCAAAAAAACAAATCTGCAGTTTTCGAAATAATCACAGAACGTGGTCAGAACCCTAAAAAACTTGATGACTTTAAAAAAAAATTAATGAAATGTGAATTTAGAACAAAATAAAAAATTTCATATTGCTTAAAATAGATATTAGGTAAAAAGTTTTTTAAATTATGTTTATGATCATTATATTTTATTCCACCATACCTATAAATTGCTGTCTCCCAAAAAAAAATGAAGATACGTTATGATTTGCCCCTGATTGGAGCAACATTGTTCTTACTTTCTTGGGGAACAGTCATGATATACAGCACTGGCGGTGTATTCGCAGACCTCCAGTACAATGATGGTCAATATTTTTTATATCGTCATCTTATTCATGTGCTTGTCGGTCTTGCTGCTATGGGCCTTGCTTTAGCTGTTAATTACAAAAAATGGAAAGAATTATCAATTTGGATGATGCTTGGAATACTGGTCTTACTAATTCTTGTTATAATTCCTGAAATAGGGCACGAAGTTAAAGGAGGTAGACGCTGGCTTCGCTATGGGTCATTAAGTTTACAGCCTGCTGAACTACTGAAGGTAGTTTTAATTATTTATGTAGCATCATATCTTGAGAGAAAACAGGAATTACTTGCTTCTTTCTTCCGGGGATTGACACCAAACTTTATTGTAACTGGAATTTATCTTTTTCTTGTTTTGCTTCAACCAGACTTTGGCAATGTAATTTTAATTGCAACTACAGTATTGCTTATGCTTTATGTTGGAGGTGGTCGTCCTGTACACATAGCCAGCAGTTTGATTGGTATGGGAATAATAGCTGGATTATTGATTGCAACACATTCATACCGAGTACAACGGATGTTGGCTTTTTTGAATCCTTGGGATGATCCACAAAATTCAGGTTTTCAAATAATCCAATCATTTATAGCCTTAGGCACTGGAGGTTGGTTTGGCAGAGGACTTGGCGAGAGTTTCCAAAAAAGACTTTTCTTACCTGATGCACACACAGATTTTATTTTTGCAATCATTGGAGAGGAGCTGGGTTTTTTGTGGATTTCTGTGTTGATAGTCATTTTTTCAGTCTTTATCTGGAGAGGCTACTGGATTGCTTGGAATGCTCAGGATGCATTTGGGAAACATCTATCTTTTGGTGCAACAACTTTAATTGGTCTTCAAATTGTTTTGAACCTTTTCGTTGTGGTAGGACTACTTCCAACAAAAGGCTTGCCACTACCTTTCATAAGCTATGGAGGAACCTCACTAGTTGTATCAATGTTTTTGACGGGAC
>CACFAY010000041.1 GCA_902564345.1 uncultured SAR324 cluster bacterium | reverse complement strand
TTTCTCCTTTACTAAATTTAAATATTTTCTAGGTTTCTATTTGATCCAAATAATATTAAATCGCATAAATGCTCTAAAGAATAAAGTTGACCTCAAACTATGTGCAATATGAATATTGTCCTCAAGAAAATAACATATTTTAAAATTATAAAGAATAATTTTATGACTTTTCCGCTCGGGGATTTTCAAAAGATTCGTCATTTTTAGAATAAGATTTACTTTCATTAACATCAATTTTATCATCTTTGGTTTCAGTTTCGGCATTTTCCGTAACCATTTCTGTTTGAGGCTTACCTATTCCCATATTTGAACCTAAATCAGAAATTTCTTCTTTCTGATCCTCTGAATTAAATTTGGAAAGTGTAAGTGGGTCTATCTTATTTGCTACACCACCAAGTTCATTTTTGAAATCTTGTGAAGATTCCCGAACTTCATTTAGCTCTATCTCATCTTCAATTTTTTGCATTTCTTCCTGAACGGTAGAACGTACATCACTAGTGGCACGTTTTAATTCAACAAGACCTTTTCCTATAGAACGCATTACCCCAGGAAGTTTATCTGGACCGATAAAAATTAACGCGACAACCGCAATAATTATCATTTCAGGAAGTCCTATTCCAAACATGCTAATGTACCTTGTGTGAATGTAAAAATTTTAGGATACTTCATGGTAAGCTCTTAATATAGACTTTTTTTTTCAAAAAGGAAATACAATGAAGGATTTCATAGCTATTCTAGATTTTGGAAGTCAATATGCACATTTGATTGCAAAACGTATTCGTCATATTGGTGCTTACACAAAAATTTTTTCTCCATCGTCTAGTGAAGCTTCTCTTAAAAAAGCTAAGGGAATTGTTTTGTCAGGTGGACCAGCATCGGTTAACTCCTCAAATTTACCAGAATTTAATGTAAAATTATTGGGACTTAAAAAACCGATTCTAGGCTTGTGTTATGGTCATCAATTGATTGCTCATTCATTTGGTGGATCAATTTCAAATACAGGCAAAGGGGAGTTTGGAAAAGCTATACTAGCTCATAAATCTGACTCTCCTCTTTGGAAGAATATTTCGTTCCCAAATCAGGTATGGATGAGTCATCAGGATAGTGTTACAAAATGCCCTGAAGAATTTGAGGTAACTGCTGAAACAGAAACTGGCAGTTTGGCTGCCTTGAAACACCGTCAGCTTCCAATATTTACCCTTCAATTTCATCCTGAGGTAAACGATACTTCTCAAGGCAGGATTATGCTGAAAAATTTTGTAAACGCTTGTGGCATAAATTTGAGATGGTCTATGGAAACTTTTTTAGAGGACATTACCAAAAGTTTAAATAATGAGGTTGGTAGCAAAAAAGTACTAATGTTTCTGAGTGGAGGTGTCGATTCTTCAGTTGCCTTTGCATTGTTAAATAAGGTACTTGGCCAGAATAATTTGCTAGGTTTATATATTAATAATGGTTTTATGCGTAAACATGAAAGTGCGGTAATACTTAAAATGTATTCACAGCTAGGATATAAGAATGTAAAATCCAGAAACTATAGTTCTTTTTTTTTAGAAGCTATCAAAAGCCAGTTTGACCCTCAGATTAAAAGAAAAATTATTGGAGCAACTTTTATTAAGATGCGTGACAGGTTTCTGACTGAATTAAACTTGAATCATGAGGATTGGATGCTTGGTCAGGGAACTCTTTATCCTGATATTATTGAATCGGGAGGTACCAAACATTCCGAAGTTATAAAATCTCACCACAATCGTGTTGAAGAAGTATTAGTACTGGATAGTTTAGGACATCTAATTGAACCACTCAAAGAATTATATAAAGATGAGGTTAGACAGTTAGGAACTTTGTTAGGCCTTCCTGAATCGATTGTATGGAGACATCCTTTTCCTGGACCTGGTCTATCAATAAATGTTTTGTGTTCTCGTGCGAATGAATGCTTCCCTGAAATGGAAATAACTTTAAAAAAAGTCCAAAATTGCCTTAAAGATTGTGCATGTGATCAACAAATTCTCCCAGTTCGATCAGTAGGAGTACAAGGTGATCAAAGGACATATGCATCTCCAGTTGCACTTTTAAATACCCCCCGAGATTGGGACTGGTTGGAAAATAAGGCTACTAGAATTACAAATGAAGTAAGGTCAGTTAATAGAGTAGTACTTTATTTAGGTTCAAATACAAATGAATTGGATACTAAATTTCATTTTCATAAATCATTTTGTAGCAAAGATCGACTTAATTTGCTCAGAGAGGCAGATTACATAGCAACAAAAAGAGATCATCCGTCGTCTTGATTCTGAAGAAATTGGTGTTACTCTAGGTACAGATCATCACGTAGGATTCTTAATGCTTGGTCTTGCAACAATTTTTACGCTAATTGCTTTATTCTTTATTTTTGGAATGAGTCCTGACCGAATAACTGGATAAAATTTGTAATTTATTATATCAATAAACAACAAATTCTTAAGAATTTCCATCCTTTAATATTTATTATTAATTAAATTTTCCACAAAAACTATATCTTGAGGGACATCCACACTCACCCCTTCATTTTCTGCTTCAACGCAAAGTAACGACTCACCGTTTTCAAGAATTCTCAGCTGTTCTAATTGCTCTGTTATTTCAAGGTCAGACCTAGGCCATTGACTGAACTCAATAAGAAAATTACGCCGGAATAGGTAGACCCCAAGGTGACGCCAAATATTACAGTCTGGAGATTTACCTGAACGCGGATATGGTATCAACGAACGTGAAAAATATAATGCCATTTTGTTAAGGTTTATTGTAACTTTAACTATATTTGGGTCATTTAACTGTGCCTGATCAGTTATTTTAAAAATTAGTGTTGCAGCTTTTGCCTTTTTTTTAATTTTTGTTTGTTTTATGAGGCGGTCCAGATCTGCAGGGAGAATAGTTGGTTCATCCCCTTGGATGTTCAATACCCATCCACAAGAAATCCCTTGAACTACTTCTACAATACGGTCTGTACCAGTTTCATGTTCTTTACTAGTGAGTACAGCGTCACCTCCAAAATTCCTAACAGTATTCAATATGCGTTCGTCGTCTGTCGCCACCAATATTTCATCTATAGAGGGTGTCTTTTTCACCCTTTCCCAAACATGCTGTATCATCGGTTTTCCAGCTATTTCTGCTAAAGGTTTTCCAGGGAATCTTGTTGAAGAATAGCGAGCGGGGATTATTGCTACTGTTTTCTGGGAAGAAGGCAAATTCATACTGTTTTAGTTTTGAATAATTTATGTTTTTTCTATCAGAAAAACATGTTCTAAGAGGTGAGTCAAACCCTTGTTGCGAAATCGTTCGTCTAGTATGTCACAGCTTTCCAAAAGTTTGACTGAACAACATTTAGAGAAAAGACTCTCAATTTCTTCAATCGAAACACTGTAGGGTGGCCCCTGCATTTTATTTTGATCGTATTCAAGAGTTATAAGTAAAATTCTTCCAGTTGAGCCAAGAAATGAAATCAAATGATCAACATATTTCTTTCTCTCAAATTTTTCAATTGCAACTATTGATGCTCGGTCATAGATTGCGTTAAATAGTGAAGTTACCTCAGAATTTAAATCAAAGAAATCCCCAAGATATATTTCTATAGATTTGCTGCAAAATTTTTGTAAATTATCTTCTTTCTCTATTAGATATGGTATGTTGTTTTCAACAAAAAAATTTTGAACTGCCTTGTTGACTAGTTCAACACCTATAACTTTTTCAGTATTTTTTGAAAGCCAGCATAAGTCTAATGTTTTTCCACAAAGTGGAACAAATACTCTATCTGGATTGTGTTGCAAAAGTTGTTTGGAAAACTGAATTAAATTCCGATTTACTGTATTGAGATGGAAGCCTATACGATTTTCCTGCCAACGGGATTCCCATAGATTCATAGAATAAACTTAATTATAAAATTTAAATACCCATTTCACTTCTTAGATTGATCTCAGATACTTTTTTCATGTGTTCGAATCTCCATCTGTGCCAGGGTATAATGAAACCTTCTTGAAATTCTTCTATAATATCTGAAATCATATTCTCAGCCAAATTCTGATATGACTCTAATTTTTTTTCGTCTTCATCAAGTTGATGGGAAAGCCTAGCTCTATATATAATCTCTCCTGTTTTTACCTCAATCAGTTTTAATCGAATAACCCACTGTTCATCTGAGGGACATTCTTTTGTACAGGGAAAAGACTTAAAATCCAGAAATAAAAAATGTGGACTTTTGAATTCATCTAAAAGTCTTAAGGCAATTTCTTTATCTGAAATGCCTGTGAGAGTAAGAGTATCTATATATGTTTTATATGCAGAGCGCAGTTTTCTATTTGAACTAAGTTTTTTATTAAATTCTTTAATACTTTTTATTTTACCCAAACTAGCCATCTTACTTAAGTCTTTTTCAAAGTTGTACATCAAATTAGGCCAAACGGATTCAAGATTTTTTGGTGCTTTCGTTGGCAGCAAGGCAACAGGTTTCAGCATATAAGGTAATAAATCTGGCTTAATTTTAGTTTCAATTGATTTACAACTTCCCAAAATAAACAGTAACAAAATTATTTTACATATAAGGTTTTTTACTGATTTAAGTGAATCTAAAAAAGAAATATCATTTCGCATATTTATTTTACTTTTTGTGATCTTTTTTTTAAATAATTTTTTTAATACACATTATACGCAAGTGTTAAAGATTTCAACTTGTTATTATAATTAATAAGCTGTATATTCTGACGCTTATTTTAACTAAAATCAGATAAAATATTTGTTCATATGTTGAGTGAAGAAATCAGTGCAAGGATTGATGGTCTGTCACAAAGATTGGGCGAATTAGAAGGGTTTCTTTGAAGTCGCTGACAAAAAAAAACAATTAAGTGAAATGGAAATTTCAACTGCTCAAGATGGTTTTTGGAACTTACCACTGAGCGAGAGGACTGCGCTATTAAAAGATATTTCTAGATTAACAGGCCATATTGAAAGTTGGAAATTTTTAGATTCTTTGCACGATAATCTAAAAGTAGCAGCCGAACTTTACAGAGAAGATAATGACGAAGAACTTCTTAAAGAGATAATTGAGACTTGCGAAGAACTAGAAAAAAAAACTTGAATCTTTGGAAATCACATCACTTTTTAATGGTGAGTCAGACGATAGAAATGCAATTGTTTCAATTCATCCAGGTGCTGGAGGAACTGAATCTGCTGACTGGACAACGATGCTTTATGACATGTACCGCAAATGGATTTCTGAAGAAAAACTTGAATTTAAATTACTTGACTATTTGCCGGGAGATGAAGCTGGAATAAAATCAGTGACTTTTTTCTGTGTCAGGTCCATACGCATATGGGAAATTGAGGGCAGAAATTGGAGTTCATCGTCTTGTAAGAATTTCTCCTTTTGATTCACAGAAACGAAGGCACACTTCATTTGCCTCAGTTTTTGTATATGCTGAAATTGATGAAGAAATAGAGATAGAAGTGCTTTCGGATGATATTAGAGTAGATACATTTCGTGCTAGTGGGGCTGGAGGTCAGCATGTAAATACAACAGATTCTGCTGTTCGCATCACGCATACTCCAAGTGGGATAGTTGTGCAGTGTCAAAATGAGCGTTCCCAGCATAAAAACAAAGCCACAGCAATGAAAATGTTGAAAGCCCAACTCTTTGATTTGCAGCAGAATGAGCTTAATAAAGAGAAAAACCTTCAAATCAGTAAAAAACAAGAAAACGCATGGGGCAGCCAAATCAGAAGCTACATTCTACATCCTTACCAGTTGGTAAAGGACCATCGTACAAACTGGGAATCTGGAAATACGCAAGCTGTTCTAAATGGAGAATTAAACGATTTCATAAAGGCTGCACTTTCTAATAAAGTTTGTTAAGCTTTTAAAAAATTTAAAAATTATTATAAAAAATCTTGTTTATGGCTTCTTTTGATATTGTATGCGAAGTAAATATGCAGGAAGTTACAAATGGCGTAGACCAAGCAATGAGGGAAATTGGTAACCGTTATGACTTCAGAGGTTCAAACTGTAAAATAAGTTTGGATAAAGATAGATTTTCTTTAATGATTACCGCAGATGACGAATATAAAATGCAGACTACTATTGATATTTTACTGACCAAATTAATTAAACGTTCAGTGCCAGTTAAGTCGCTTATTTATGGTAGTACAGAACCAACTGGTAAATTGTTGAAGAAAGAAATAACAGTTCAACAAGGTTTGTCAAAAGAACAAAGTAAAAAAATCAATCTTTATATCAAATCAACCAAAATTAAAGTTCAGTCTCAGGTTCAAAATG
This sequence comes from uncultured SAR324 cluster bacterium, assembly GCA_902564345.1. Taxonomy (GTDB): domain Bacteria; phylum SAR324; class SAR324; order SAR324; family NAC60-12; genus Arctic96AD-7. The sequence continues at coordinate 4,293 of CACFAY010000041.1, read as the reverse complement.
ATTCTATTCGCGTTAATGGAAAGAAAAAAGATGACTTGCAGACTTTAATGAAAAATATAAAAGACCAGTCTTTTGATTTTGATATTCAGTTTACTAATTATAGATAGTTTTTAAAAATTATTAATTTCTTAAGACAAGTTTGGTAATTTTTTAAGGTTAATTATCTTCTCAGCATTCTTAATTTTTTTTCAGAGGTGAATCCATGTTGCCCTCTGGAGAATACTGATAGATTATTTATTCCTTGTAATAAATTGACAACTGTTTTGAATTGAAATACTTGATAATTATCGATTTGATCCCTAACTCCATTTTTTTGATTTAAATTGACTTTATAAAAAATTTTTTTATCATTTTGATGCACATATAGATCTTGAACTATACTAGGTTTTCTTATTTTACCGCTTAGAATTAGAGTTTCCAAATGAGTCTCACCTTCTACTGTTTTACCTTCCAAATCATGCCACTTTAAATCAACAAGTATTGGAGTTAATACTTGGACTTCAGGTAGTTTTTCCTCAACTTCCCATAGTTTGGATATTTTTGCTGCTCCTGAATTTTTAGCGTCAATCTCCATAGTTATTTTTCCTAGTCTTTTCGAATCGCTCTTCATCTTAAAAAGAAAAAAATCTTTATGTTCTATTTTGGGATGAAGTTTTGTCAGTAAAACTTTTCCTCTATTTATTCTGAATGATCCTTCCGTTCCTTTAATATGAATCATTAATTTAGGAACTATTTTATTACTCAAATTAGTAATTTCAAAACTTAAGGCAATAGTTTCTCCTGATTGGACTTTACCATCACCGTTGCCTTCGCTTCCAAATTTACCATTGTCAATAATTTTCATGTTTAACCGAAAATAAGTAGCTGTTTTTTCAGGAAATTTTAGTTGATCTTTAATTGATTTAATTTGATTGTAATTTTGATCAAATATAATAAGTTCAAGAGGTTCAGTCTCGCCCATCATTTCTGCAGAAATGTTTATATTAACTGACCGTTTTTCAATTTTATCAGGTGAAAGTTTACCTATTGGGAACTCCAGTTCATCCAAAAGTTGGTTGCTAGATTTTGTCATAATAATCAAACGTTGAGCATCGATTGTTCCCTCATTTTTAATTTTAACATTCATCTGAAATAGGTTTTCAGAAATTCTATCAGCAGACCATGATAGAATTAGGTTTTCTCCTGATGGTAATTTTAAAAATGGATTTAAACTCCAATCAATCCCATGTAAAGCAAGAGCATCTTTAATTTTAGTTAATTCATTTTTCTTAATTTTAAGAGAAACATTTTGAAGCACAGATTTAATATTTTCATTATTCCAATGCCTTAAAATACTTATGGCAGTATCAATAGCAATGTCTTTTTTAAGTTTGTCCGTCATTACTTTTTTATCCATAAATTGAGATTCATTATAAAGTTTTGAATGACGAGACAAAAAATGAATTTTAATAGAATCTGCTGATTTATTTTTTTGTTCATCTTCAAAACCCGATATAATTCGGAATCTTTCTAAATTATTTGATATTTGATGATCTGATAGGTTTTGTTTTTTATAAAATTTTATATTTTTTTTGTGCTGTAGTGGTTCTACTTTTTTACTGGGAATATATATACAGGATTGAGATGTAAATTTGGAACAACACCTATTTTGTGTATAGAGTTTCCTGATGGGGTTAGATATTCTCCTACTGTAAGTTTTAATCCGTAACCATTTTCCAAATCCCAAACTGTCTGGACTGTTCCCTTACCAAAACTTGGCTGACCAATAACAATAGCTCTTTCATTTTGCTGCAGTGCTGCCGCAACTATTTCTGAAGCAGAAGCACTGCCATGATTAATTAGTACAACAATCGGTATAGTTAGGTAAGAATCATCTGCAAATAACTTTTTTGAAAAATGTGTTGTTGATTCTAGTGAGCTTTTGGTACTTACAATTTGTTTCTTCCATTCTAAAAATAAATCACTTACTTTTATTGCCTCTTCGAGTAATCCACCTGGATTATTCCTTAAATCAAGAATTAATCCTTTAGTATTATTCAGATTTAATAATTTATTTTTAAGTTCTTGAGAAGTTTCTATTTGAAAATTTTTGATTCGTGCGTACTTTATAGATTCAGTTTCACTACCCAAATCAAATATATCAACACTTTCGACATGTATCTGTTCTCGATGCAATACAAAATCTAATGCCTTGGGGTGCCCTTTTCTTAAGACACTTAGCTTTACGGTGCTTCCCATCTCACCACGCAGTCTATTAAGAATTTCATCAAGAGTCATGTGCTCAGTTTCTTCACCATCTACTTCAATAATTCTGTCAAGTGGAAGTATTCCTGCTTTTGATGCGGGGCTCCCATCCATGGGAGAAATCACTGTTAAAAAGTCGTTTCTCATGCCTACTACTAATCCCACGCCTGCAAAATGTCCTCCTAGATTTATATTAAATTCATCAAAAATTTCCTTAGAAAGTAAAACGGAATATTCATCCAGTTGTTGCAATATACCATTTACAAAAATCTGTTCTATTCTTGATTTAGTCAACTTTAGGTCTTGTTTTAAAAAGTGTTTCTTAAGCTTTTGTAAAACAAGGTGTAAATCATATAATTCATGTAATTGTATAATCTTCAGGACTGTTATATCATTTCCAACCCTTACTTTTATCCTAGCGATGTTGTCGCTTTTATGAAATTGAGTTTCTAACCAAACTTCTGGGAATAACCTTTCAAATTCTGTCAGTGCACCTTCAAGTAAAATTTCAGGTGGAAGCTTTTCTGAATCAATATAATCTAGTTGCAGATGCATAAGAACCTCTGCTACTAAAGAATGTTCTGAAACTAGATCAGATACTTGTAAAGGTTCTTCAAAAGATTTTCCTAAATAACCACAGCTTTCTGTTAAAAGAGTTAGGAAAATTAAAAAGCAAAAGATAAAATTAACTTTTAGTCTCATAAAGCAATAAAGAATTTATTTTAAAATTTAATTTGAAGAAAAAAGCAACTAATTCTACTGATGATTCCAGTTTTTACTTGAAAGTGCAAAGTGTCTATAGTACTAATCTCTCCTTTTATTAAATTATTTTTGAATTGAAATTACTTTACGTAAAATAAATTTATGTATATTGGGTCTTTGCTTCCAAGACATGCGCGTTATCGTAGTGCACATGAGGCTTTTGTTATTGGTGAACAGCGTCTTAATTACTATGAATTAAATTCCAGAGTGAATTTAGTGGCCAATGCCTTACTGGCCGCAGGTGTTAGAAAAGGAGAAAAAATGGCTACAGTTTTACCTAATTGTGAGGAATTAATGTTGCTTTACTGGGCTGCAGCCAAAACAGGGATAGTTATTGTTCCTTCAAGCACATTATTGGAGGCTTCTGGATTAGTGACGCTTATTAATGATTCAGATACTGCAATTGTTTTTGCAGATGCATCTTTCAAAAAGATTATAGAAAAAATGCAGAAAAATCTTCTAGGAATTAAAAGGGAGAATTGGATATTGGTAGGAGAGTTTGAGGAAAAATTAAGATTTAAAAACTGGTCTGACTTTATTTATGGCGTTACTGATGATGAACCTCCAGATGCAAATATAGTAGATGATGACGTATACAATATCATGTATTCCAGCGGAACAACAGGTGCTCCAAAAGGAATAGTGCATACTCATTATGTTCGAGCAAATTATTGCACACTATTCGCTTCTGCATGGCGTATGACTCCGGAAAGCATAGTCCTTCATGCGGGGGCAATAGTTTTTAATGGGGCGATGCTGAGTTTGATGCCGTGGATGTATCTGGGAGCTACTTATATTCTTCACAAGACATTTGATCCTGTAGAAGTTATGAAGACTATTTTTCGTGAGAAGGTAACTCACATAGTAATGGTACCATCTCAAATAGTCGCATTACTCAACCATCCGAATTTTGATCCTAAAAAACTAAGTTCTCTAGAAATGTTGCAAAGTGTTGGAGCACCACTTCTAGTGGAATATAAGCAAAAACTTAATGCATCTCTACCTGGAATATTTTATGAGCTTTATGGTGTAACTGAAGGATTTTTTACAATATTGGACAGAGATGATGTAGTAAGAAAAATCGGTTCAGTAGGATCAGTGCCTGCTTTTAATGAAATCATAATTCTGAATGAAAATGGAGAAAAATGTGTTCCGAATGAAGTTGGAGAAATTTGCGGAAGAAGTCCAATGATAATGCAAGGATATTACAATCGTATGGACTTGACTGTAAAAACAAATGTTAAAAATTGGTTACGCTCAGGAGACTTAGGATTTATGGACGATGAC
>CACFAY010000040.1 GCA_902564345.1 uncultured SAR324 cluster bacterium | reverse complement strand
GTAATTAACTGGCAAGGAGAGCCTAATAAGGTTAAGCAAAAAAGAATACTTAGAAATAAAAAAAGGATTTTACAAGTTGATAAGTTTTTAACAACTGAACAGCGTATGCATGCAGTTAGAGAATTAGATGAATGGATTGAAATTCTTGATAGCATAATTATGGATAATTGATTGCTATTAAAAAAAAGATTGTCTAATCGAATCTTGAAATTAAGGTGATTTTGGGTTGTAATAATACTACTTTAAAACAACATCTAAAAAAAAATTATGAGCGAAATGTTATTTACTTCAGAAAGCGTGACGGAAGGACATCCAGACAAAATGTCTGACCAAATATCTGATGCCATACTTGACGCATTAATTGAGCAGGACCCTTTTAGTAGGGTGGCATGTGAAACACTTGTTACAACGGGTATGGTAATAGTTGCAGGTGAAGTTACCTCAAAAGCAGTTATTGACATGCAGAAAATTGTAAGAAATACCATAGAAGAAATTGGTTATGTTGACTCCAAAATGGGATTTGATTATAAAACATGTGCTGTTTTGATTAGCCTTGATAAACAGTCGCCTAACATTGCCCAAGGAGTAAACGAAGGGGAAGGTTCTCACACAGAGCAAGGAGCTGGAGATCAAGGATTAATGTTTGGTTATGCATGCGAGGAAACTTCTGAATTAATGCCTCTGCCTATTCAGTTAGCTCACAGGCTTACTGAGAGACTTACCGAAGTACGTAAGAAAGGGAAACTGGAGTACCTTCGTCCAGATGGTAAATCACAGGTAACAGTACGCTATGTCGATGGTGAACCGATATCAGTTGAAGCAGTTGTAATAAGCACGCAGCATTCTGATGAGGTAAGTCAAGATAGGATTCGTGAGGATATTATTAAAAATGTTATCAATGAAGTTATTCCCTCCGAATACTTGAATGGTTCCCCAAAATTTCATATCAATCCAACTGGGCTTTTTGTAATTGGTGGACCACAGGGAGATTGTGGATTGACAGGCAGAAAAATAATTGTTGACACATACGGAGGAATGGGAAGACATGGTGGTGGAGCATTTTCAGGCAAAGACCCATCCAAGGTTGACCGCTCTGCTGCTTATGCGGCACGTCACGTGGCAAAGAACCTAGTTGCAGCAGGACTTGCATCAAGATGCGAGGTACAACTGGCTTATGCCATTGGAGTAGCTGAACCAGTCTCAGTCTCGGTTGATACATTCGGCACAGGCAAGATTGAAGAATCAAAAATAATAAATTTGATTCGTGATAATTTTGAACTTAAGCCTGCAGGTCTGATCAGCTTTCTCAAACTAATGCGTCCAATCTATCAAAAAACTTCTGCATATGGTCACTTCGGAAGGGAAATTCCAGAGTTTACATGGGAAGCAAGGGATAAAGCTGATCAGATCAGAAAAAAGGCAGGATTGTAAAAAATGCTTAGTCAGGAGATTACGATCGTTAATCGTCTAGGGCTGCATGCCAGAGCTGCAGCTCAACTTGTGCGTATGGCAAATGAGTATCCTTGTGATATTAACCTTGATAAAGACGGACAAATCTCTAATGCCAAATCAGTGATGGAGGTATTAATGTTAGGGGCCACCTCTGGGACTTCCTTAAAAATTAGTGCTAATGGTGAAAAAGAGGATGAAGCTTTAAAGGCTATAATAGAACTGTTTGAGGCTCGTTTTAATGAATTAGAATGACGGAATCAATAAGCGGAACTACTGAAATTTTCGGATTAATAGGTGATCCGGTCGAACATTCACTTTCCCCACAAATGATGAATGCAGCTTTCTCTACTTATAAATTGGATGCTCGTTATATGGCTTTTAAGGTTAGAGTGGAAGATGTGTCTCTAGCGATTGGAGCAATAAGGGCTTTGAATTTTGCTGGAGTAAACGTTACCTTACCTCATAAAAGCACAGTCATCCCATACTTAGATGAGGTAACTCCACTCGCAAAAAAAATTGGAGCTGTTAATACAATTAGCAATGTCAGAGGACATCTGAAGGGTACAAATACTGATTTTTCAGGATTTATACGTTCGCTGAAAAAATTAAATTTTACTCCAAAAAACAAAGTGATCGCCATTCTTGGAGCAGGAGGTTCTGCAAGAGCATTGGTAGCCGGTCTTGCAGATGCAGGTGCTTCGCGTTTAATCATAAATAATAGAACTGCTGAAAGAGCCGAAAAATTAGTTACAGAATTTTCACAATTTTTCCCAGAGACGAAACTCGAAGCAGTGACGTTGCAGACTATCAAAGAAACAACTCTCGATTTACTGGTCAATACCACTACTGTAGGAATGTTTTCTTCTGGACTACCGGTTGACATAATGGAATGTCAAGAAATAAGTATTCTGGCAGATTTAATTTACAGTCCGAGAAAAACTTCTCTTATTAAGCAGGCTGAAAAAATGGGGATTCCTTCTCTTAATGGAATTGGTATGCTGCTCTACCAGGGTTGTGAGTCATTTACTTTCTGGACAGGTAAAAAGGCCCCGGAAGAAGCAATGCATAATCGGTTGCTAAGTTTAATTGATTGATTTGATTATTTTTAACATGCAGATTCCATTTGAATTTGATCCTCCTAAAAAAAAAGAAGACCTAAATTTAAAATCTAAAGAATATGCTCTTGTTGAGTCAGAGGATAAAATTTCTTTACAGGTAAATAAAGCTCTCACAGTAACTCAACTTACAAAACAGATTACATTTTTGTTGGAGGGAGAGTTTCGTTCACTCATGGTTGAGGGGGAACTTTCTAACGTCAAAAAGGCTGCTTCAGGACATTGGTATTTAAGCCTGAAAGATGAAAATTCACAGATTCGTTGTGTAATTTTCAGAAATATTGCAGATAACCTAAGATTTGATCCTGAAGATGGTTTAGAAGTTTTGGTTAGGGGGCAATTATCCGTTTATCAGCAACGAGGTGAATATCAAATCAAGATTTCTTATATAGAGCCTAAAGGTTTAGGTGCACTGCAACTTGCATATGAACAGCTCAAATTAAGACTTGATGCAGAAGGATTGTTTGATCACAAACATAAGCGAGCTCTCCCATTTTTGCCGCGAAAAATTGGAATTATTACTTCACCAAAAGGCGCTGTAATTCACGATATGCTGACAGTTCTTGCGCGTCGTTTTGAGGGTATCCCAGTTTTGCTTTTCCCTTCAAAGGTGCAGGGAGATTCTGCAGCAAAGATGCTGGTGGAAGGCATTCGTTATTTAAATACTCTTCGTGATGCGCAAAAGATTGACGTGTTGATTGTTGGAAGAGGTGGTGGTTCAATTGAAGATTTATGGGCTTTCAATGATGAAAATCTGGCTAGAGCTATTTTTTTATCAGAGATCCCAGTTATCTCCGCAGTGGGACACGAAACTGATTTTACTATAGCTGATTTTGTTAGTGATGTAAGAGCTCCAACACCATCTTCGGCAATGGAATTAGCTGTTCCAAAAAAAATGGATTTGGAAAACACCTTGTGCCAAAAAGAGAAACGTCTTCATGACATAATTTTTAATTTGCTCGAAAATTTGAATGAACATGTTGAAGCAAAACGCCAGAGGTTGGCCTCTCCAGCTTCAGTTGTTCAGCAGTATATTCAGCAGGTGGATTATCTAGATTCAAGGTTTAGTGAAAGGACCAATAATCTTATGGAAAATTATCAAAGCCTAATTACTGGTCTATCTGAAAAACTTTTGCTATTGAATCCAGAACGTGAACTTTTTTCACAAAAACACGGGATTGAAGTTTTAAATAGCCGTTTAAAGCTCGCAATCAGACATTTACATGAAAAGCTGGAAGATTCAGTTAAACGCCAGACTGATTTACTCAAGAGTCTCAGTCCACTTTCTGTGCTTCATAGGGGTTACAGTGTTGCGGTTGATAAATCAGGTAATTTGTTGCGTTCAGTTAAAGATGTGCAGTCTGGTGAAAAATTAGAGGTTCGTCTAGAAGATGGTACGCTTAAAACAAAAATTACATCAGTCAAACCTAAATAAAAAGCAGGAGTTTCAAGAAATGGAAATAGTCACAATTCCTTGCCTTCAGGACAATTTTTCTTATTTGCTAATATGCACAAAAACAGGAGAAGCAGCAGTTGTAGATCCATCTGAAGCTGATCCTATTAGAAAAGAAATAAAAAACCAAAATGTTAAATTAACAACAATTCTTAATACACATCATCATTGGGATCACGTGGGAGGTAATAAGGAACTGAAGTCTGATTATCCAGAAATTAAAATTTACGGTCACTCCAGCGACAGGGGCAGAATCCCAGAACAGACTGAGTTCTTGGAAGACGGAGATCATGTAATGTTTGGAAAGCAGTCAGGAGAATTTTTATACAATCCCGGACATACCTCAGGAGCTATTACTTATTTGTTTGGGAATACCGCTTTTACTGGAGACACTTTGTTCGCCGCAGGTTGTGGAAGACTATTTGAAGGTACTTCGGATCAAATGTATAATTCACTGAACAACCTTATTGGTAAGCTGCCTGACAAAACTCAGCTTTACTTCGGACATGAATATACAGAAAACAATCTTCGTTTTGCCCTAAGTGTTGAAGCTGGCAATACGAAAATAAATAAGAAGTTGATTGATGTTAAGAGACTTTGTTCCTCTGGAAGTTTTTCAACCCCCACAACGATTGCCGACGAAAAACAGACAAATCCTTTTTTGCGATGCAACTCGGATGAAATTAAGAGAGTTGTGAAATTGATGGATCCAGAAAATGATCTCACCAAAAAGGAAGTCTTTCGAGCTTTGCGTGAACTGAAAGATGTTTTTTAAATAATGCAAAAACTCGATTTCACGGAAAAACATGCTTTAAGTGTTACTTGGCTTGGATTGTTTGCTAATCTTTTGCTAGCAATTGCCAAAGGTTTCATTGGTACCATCGCTAATTCATCTGCCTTAATTGCTGATGCAGGTCACTCTTTTTCAGATTTGCTTTCAGATATTGTAACGCTTTGGGCGGTTCGCATGGCTGGAATCCCAAAAGATGAGAACCATCCTTACGGACATGGTAAATTTGAAACGGTGGGCTCTTTCGTTGTGGCATTGATGCTCGTTTTTACCGGAATTGGTGTAGCATGGCATGTTTTAAATAAAATGGTCTCGCCGGAGGTCCCAGGAGCACCAGCACTTTGGATGGCCTTAATAGCAATTGTTGTAAAGGAAGCTCTTTTTCATCTCACACGAATGGTCAGCAGACGCAGTGGGAGTCGAATATTATTGGCTAATGCATGGCATCATCGATCAGATGCAATCTCTTCAGTGGCAGCACTTGTGGGTATAGCAGGAGCGCATTGGGGAATTCCCATGATGGATCCAATAGCTGGTGTGCTAGTGGCGGGTCTTATTGTAAAAGCAGGAATTGATATTGGTTATGAAAGTTTAAGGGAACTTACAGATGAAATACCGGAGGAAGAGGTCATAAGTGAACTGAATAAAATCCTCACTGATTTAGATGGGGTTGATAATTATCATGAAATGCGTGCACGCAGGATGGGGCCTAACTTATTGGTTGATATGCACATTGAAGTTGACAGCATGATGAGTATTTCTGCAGCACATCAGGTGGCTGAAAGGGTTCGATTGAGAATCCTCGAGAATATTCCTGCTGTTAATGAGGTGTTGGTTCATGTTGATGCCGAGGATGATTTTGAAGATGAAGAAGGGGAAGAGCCTTCAAAGGAAATTATTCTAATGAGACCGCAAAGTGAAATAGAAAATGAGTTAAAAAATATTCTCAACCAAATCCCAGAGATTCTTGGAATAACTCATATATACTGCCACTATCTAAATCAGCAATTGAGTGTCCAGGTTAACATAATGCTTGATTCTGAAATGCGCATTGTTGATGCTCAGAAAATAGCATCGAAAGCTAGGTTGAAAATTGAAGAGATAAAGGATATAAAAGATGCAGACATTCACCTTGAATTAGATGATAATCCTGAAGTGTTGTACAAGTAAGTTTAAATTCTTACTGAATTTTTGTCAGATTGCTGTTCATCTTTGCAAGATAGAGTAAACCTGCAAAATTCTAATTAATCTGTAGCTGCTCCGAGTTTCTACTTCGCCAAGGTAATTCAAATTCATTTTGAATCGATTATAAAAATCCTCCATTGCCCCTTGGCATTCCTGCAATTCGCATACGAAAATAGATTTATCGCTTTTAACTTTTTCTATAGGGCTCCATAAATTTCTCTCAGACTTTTCAATGCTATGCGGCCATGGTCTGTTCGGTAAGTAAAAGGATAAAGCACTGCTGAGCTGGTATTCCCTAGATACAATGTAAGAAATATGAGGGAATTCATTTTCAACCAACAAATTTTGAAGCTGTCTCCCTGTTATATCCCATTTGAGTATGCGTGTAAGTCGATCTGCTGAAAGATCCATTGCTGCTTTTTGAATTAATTCATTATGTATCTGAAATTCCTCTGGACTAAGTAAATCTTTCAAATGACTGATATATTCATTTCTGCTGTAAAAGTGTTCATCAATTTTTTTTAACTTTGTTATCGTTGTTTCAGTTAGTCCTTGCTGCTTTAAATATTTAAAATTTTTCAGTTTATGAGGCATCCAATCAATCAAGGGACTTATTGTGTGCATGAAAACAGTTCCTATAAGTGTTACATTGATCAAAAGTACTGTCGTAATTAAGATGTAAATTGTTTTTTTCTTTAGCTGAAAAAGAAGTTCATTACCAAGCAAGATTGCAATCCCAATATAAAATAGATTAGCCCAATGAGGGTCTGATATTGAACCTTTCAAACTCATAAGTGTGAAAAAAAGAAGTGGAAAAATTGAAAGTATTGTTATGACAGACTCAGCCTGTTTGCCATCTTTCAGGCGGTCCCTTAGCCACCATATTGATAAAACACCAAAAATAGCCCAAACAGGAGAAAAAAGAATCAGATGGCCTGTGGTAAAAGCTAATGTATTTTCTCCAAAATCAGAACCAGTTGCTCCTTTTTCGAGCTGCCAGCGAAATGATATCCAGTCATTTTGAGCATTCCAGAGAATGACAGGTATAAAAATAATTAGTGATAAAATTCCAGAAAAATATAACCATGGATTATTAATTTCCCTTCGAATATTGCTATAAATCAAAATATGCAAAAACAAACCTGCATAAAAAAGTAGCATGATGTATTTTGATAGTGCTCCAAATCCTGCAAAAATTCCAATTAGAAGGAGCCATTTTTTTTCAGGTTGGCTATGATAACGTATCAAAAGAAAAAGTGATATTATCCAGAAAATAAGGAAAGGCTGGGTGATATGGAGAAAAATGCTTCCAAGAGTGAAATAAGGCATGCTACATAAAATTAGTAGAGTCACCAGGGCCGCATTTCGTCCGTATAGAAAAAAAGTTCCTACGTAGATTAAGGTCAATATTGACAGGGTAAAAAGCTGTGATCCGATTTCAAGTATTGATTCAGAATGACCTCCAATCATTGTTATAATCCTGATTAACCAGGCAATCATAGGAGGATGTTCGTAATAAGACATGCTTAGGAAACGAGACCACACCCAATGGTCAAGCATGTCTGGATGAGGGTTCAAAAATTGATTTATAACATAAAAACTCAGGAAATGAACTGAGAGGACAGCTAGAGCTGGGGTGTGTTTCACAGATTTAAAAATTTGTGGGAATGGGTTTGATTTTAAAAATCTGAAAAGGAGCTATGAAAAAACAATTGCTTTTAGATTAAGGTATCGAGAAGACCATGATGCCAGCTTATTGCAAAGCCATAATCGATTTCCACATTTTATCGGGTTTTCGTCCATCACCATAACATCTTCAAAAAAATTTGTAACAATGGGCTCTATTTTTTTTAACTGAATTAGATAATCTTCTGGAGTGAGAAGTAAATCTTGGTCTGCATTCAAAATAGGCTGTATTACTTTAAAAAGTTTTTTTTCATGATTTATTTCCAATTGAGATTCATCAAGCTGTTTTGCAATTTTATTTGGATATTTGTTGCTAATATTTTCGGCTCTTACAATTGCCTCAACTGATCTTTTAAAAATTTCAGTTTCGAGATGATCTGAAAGATACTCTGCTAATTCTAACTGTTTAACAGGAAGTATGACATTTTCATAATTATTTTTTGAATTATGATCATCCTCCTTAATTTTTAAAATTGCGTCAATTAAATCATAGCGGATTCCCTGCTCCCGGAAAAACCATCTTTGACGTTGCATAAGGAACTCCAGTAATTCTCCCTTGAGCTTCATGTTATCAAGTTTTAAGGATTGTTGCTCTTCAAGAATAAGAATTGCTTTTTCAGTCAATTCTCCAAGATTGAGAGGGAGGCGTAAGCCAAGGATCAAATTGACTAACCCTTGAGCATTTCTTCTCAAGGCATAAGGATCTGCAGACCCTGAAGGAATCATTGCCAGAGAAAATGCAGTGGTAATCATGTCTAGCTTATCTCCAATTGATACAGGGACTGTTTCAGAATTTCTTGGTAGAGAGTCTTTGGCATTGCGGGGATAATAATGCTCTCTTATTCCTTGGCAGACGACATCCTCTTCATTTTTCAAGCGGGCATAGTTCTGACCCATTACTCCCTGAAGTTCTGGGAACTCATAGACCATCCTTGTTCCTAAATCAAATTTGCTTAGTTCCGCAATTCGCTGGACATGATTTTGCTGAACCAATGAAAAATTTAATTTCTCGGAGATGAACTTGCTGAGATGAATTATTCGTTGAACTCTTTGAAGTTGTGAACCTCTTGATTGGAAAAAAACTACATTCTCAGATTTTTTATTGAACTCAACAAGAAGGTTCTTTTGGTCTTCCTGATAGAAAAAACGAGCATCACTTAGTCTTGCACGAAGAACTTTTGCATTGCCACGCCTAACTGTATCTATTGACTTGTTATTGCCATTTCGAACAGTTACAAAATTTGGAAGTAGATTTTCCCCTTCTGACCCATTTTTCTTTTTGCTCCTAAATACTGGGAAGTAACGTTGATGAACCTCCATGCTTGTTATCAAAACTTCATCTGGCAGTTTTAGGAATTCTTTCTCAAAGTTTCCAATTAGAACTGTGGGCCATTCTACTAAATTTGTGACTTCATTAAGCAGTGTTTCATCCAGTTTTATATAGCAATTATTCTTTTTTTCTAGTTTTCGGACCTGCGAAACTATGGCCTTACGTCTTTTCTCGAAATTGACAATAACTTTACGGTTGTTTAGGTGCTTTTCATAATCTGATGCATGTTTTATCTTGCTATATCCAGTACTCAAAAAACGATGACCACGAGTTTTATCACCTGCAACAAGCATTTCTAGTTTTATCGGTATCACTTTAGTATTCCAGAGAGAGACAACCCAGCGGATAGGGCGAATACATCGAGTCTTGTAAGATCCCCAGCGCATATTTTTTGGAAAATTAAGTTCAGAAATCCATTGTTTTGCACTTTCCTGAAGTAGTTCAGGGACTGATTGTCCCGACTCGTATTTTTGTAGAAATAGATATTCTTTTCCTTCGATTGTTTTTGTTCCCAGATTTTTTATGGGGATATTATTTTTCTTAGCAAAGCCTTCTGCTGCTTTAGTCCAGTTATTGTATACGTCTTTTGCAACTGAGACAGGGGGCCCCTTTAACTCTACCTTCCTATCATTTTCTTTTTCAGGGAGTCCTAAGATTTCAATTGCAAGGCGTCTTGGAGAGGAATAATATTTAAGGTCATTGAAATTTAACTGGTGCTGTTCACAGGTTTTTTCTGCAGATAATTTTAACTGCTCAACTGCTGGTAATATCATCTGTGCCGGCATTTCTTCCAAACCAATTTCAAGCAAATACGTATTCACGGAGATTTTATTGTTTTTCTGATTTAAGTTTGTATACCCATTTTTGTGCAAGTTCTCGATCTTTCATAAGTGGAAAGGCCATCTTGCAGCGCTCTTCTAGGAATAATTTGGCTATAGATTGAGCAATGTTACGAACCCTACCAATAAAAGATGCTCTTGCAGAGACACTAATTGCCCCTGCTGCATCAAGTTGATTAAATGTGTGTGAGCATTTAAGAACATAATCATATGCTGGAAATACTAGTCTTTGCTCTAAAGCACGGTTTGCTTCCTTTTCATAATCGTTGAAGTGCCGAAAAAACAGTTCGGTATCAGCAACTTCAAATGTATATTTTGAATGTTCAAATTCTGGTTGCCTGAAAATGGCTGAGTAACTTACCCCTTTTGTGTATTCTAGATCAAAAACATTATCCACGTCTTGTAGGTACGTGGCGATTCTCTCAATACCATAGGTCAGTTCTGCTGATACAGGATGGCACTCTATACCTCCCACCTGTTGAAAATATGTGAACTGCGTTATCTCCATACCGTCAAGCCAGATTTCCCAGCCAAGTCCCCAAGCCCCAAGAGTAGGAGCTTCCCAGTTGTCCTCAACAAATCTTATATCGTGATCAATAGGGTTTATGCCGATTGCTTGGAGTGATTCAAGATAAATTTCTTCTACATCATCCGGTGAAGGTTTCAAAATTACTTGGTATTGGTGATGTTGATATAGGCGGTTTGGATTTTCACCATAACGACCGTCAGCTGGACGCCGAGATGGTTCAACATATGCTACATTCCATTCTTCTGGTCCCAGCGTTCTAAGGGAAGTCATCGGATTCATTGTTCCGGCTCCAGTTTCAACATCATACGGAGATGAAATTATGCAGCCCTTTTTGTGCCAGTACTCATTTAGTAGTATGATAATTTCTTGTATGGTATGTTGAGTCCTCATTCCAAAATTCCTGAATCAAATTTTAGTAATTTAAGATCTCTGAATAGAATTTTCTTGAGATTATTTTCGAGCCAACTCAGCGCAAGATTGTTTTTTTTTATTTGTATCAGCTTTAATTCCAATTTTGTCTTTTTCACAATTTCTTTCTGGTTCTTAAAGGCCTTTTCAGCATTTTTGCATTCTTGTTTAGTATCGATGCATATTTTTTTAAGATGTTTTAGGGCTGCAGGTTTGATAATTAAGGAACAGGGATTAAAATAGGAGCGAAAAATTTTGGATTTTAGTTGAACTAAGTCCTCAGATTTCTGGATAGAAAATGGATTAAACCATAGCTTTCGCTCAACTTGAGTTAATTTAAAGTTCATTTCAGAAGCATCATTTTCATCTTCACAAATTAGTAGAGCTCTTTGAAGCTTTATTTTGTGTGCGTTTTTTTCAGCATTTCCCCAATTTGTACTTGTAGACAAAGCATCACTCAGCAGTACCACAAGTGATTCTAATTTTTTAAGCACATCATATTCTTGAGAGTAAAGCAAATGATCTCTTTCTGCGTGCATGTTAATAGTTTCTGCAGCTTTTTCATTTTTCAACAATTTTTCCTTAAGATCCATTAGTTCAGTTTTCTGGAGTCTCAATGGTTTTTTTTTAATTTTTGATTCTATATCATTTAATAAAACAAATTGACTGAGTGGCTCAAGAATTAAGTCAAATTCTTTACTCCAGTCCAAGATTTGTCCTTCAAAATCAATGACTTTGCAGTCTTGAAGTTTTAGCAATACGTCAAAATCTTTCAGATAATCATCTTCAGGATTAATTTCTTCAACTGTGACTAATTTCACATTTCCAATTTCCCTTAATAATTTTGTCAATAAACTGTTAATAATGCTGTACTTGCATAAGCATAAAATTTG
>CACFAY010000039.1 GCA_902564345.1 uncultured SAR324 cluster bacterium | reverse complement strand
AGCCTGTTCTAAGCGAAGAAATTACGGAATAGAAGTCCCTACAGATCAAAAAAAATTCTGCAAAGATTATGATGCACTAATCGAACTTGCAAAAATTAGCATTTCAAACACTTCCCTTTTTGAAAAAATTTATCTCAACTCAGAACCAGCATTGCTTCACGAAATAGAAAGACAGAGGGCAAGAGATTCAATAAGGGTCTGGATCAGGCAAAAGCTTAACTGTCTCAAGGATAGATTCAGGTGCGGGCGTGATGAAGGCAAAATGATCAAACGCTTAACTAATTTTAACCAGGAGATCCTAAACACTTACATACTTCTTTTGCAGAATCTTGAAAAAAAACTATTTCCTGAAGAGCAAGCATTTACGAAAATCGAGAAAAAAGACCTAGAAACATTATGTGGTTTTCTAGAAGACGACGACAAAAATACTGATCATTCAGGAATGGTACTTATAAAGCCGGGGACCTTCAAAATGGGAAGTGATGATGGACTTCCTTCTGAGAGGCCTATTCATCAAGTAACATTGGATGAATTCTGGATAGACAAATGTGAAGTTACAAATTATCAGTATTTACTTGTCCTAGCAAGGCATCCTTTTCTGAGGAAAAGCACTTTCCCAAGAAAATATCACGATGGTAATTATCTAAAAAACTGGAGTGATGACCTTGTACCCGAGTTAAGGAGTGAGCTCAAACCAGTCACAAATGTCTCTTGGTATGCTGCACGTCACTACTGCAACTTAATTGGAAAACGTCTTGCTTCGGAAGCAGAATGGGAAATGGCTGCTAGGTCTGGCAGCAAAGAAAAATATTCATTTGATGGAGGTATCGAGTTTTTATCTGATTACGGATGGTTTCGAGAAAACTCTGGCGGAATGATCCACACAACTGCTCAAAAACTAAGCAACCCAAATGGCCTTTTTGATATACATGGGAATGCATGGGAATGGGTCTATGACTGGTTTAGTTCGTATGGGAATGACAATGTCTCCAACCCACAGGGTCCCGAAATGGGGAAATACCGTGTAATGAGAGGAGGTTCATGGAGTGACCCTGCCGAATATTTACGAACTGCCATGCGAAGGGATGCTCTGCCCACAAATACCTTTAATACAGTAGGTTTCAGGTGCGCAGCAGAAAAATAATCTTTCTTAAAAAAACTCGAAAAAGCAAAATTAAAGTCCTAGTTAGAATTGACAGGTATTATTTTATTCTTAAATGAGAAAGTGAAAATTACTTTTATTTCTAGTAAGTAGTTTTATTTGTTTATGCAGCTTAAAACGCTCAATCAGTCCTAATTCCTGATATTCAGGTTTTTCAATATGGTAGCTGTATAAGCCATTGCCAATCCAGATCCTAACGCCACTTTTGTGCTGTGCGTGAAATTTGTTAATTTTCCAGTCAGTTGGATTACGTGACATGTTATTTAAAATTACGTTTAAATTATCAGCTCTCATTATGATTCCTGAAAAAAAATAATTTATTAGCAGATTACATTAGTAAAAAATGAAAAATAACTTTGTAATTAATTATATAATCTCAAAAGCACTCCTGACTTCAATAATTCTGTCAGGATGTACCAAACAAAAGTTCTATGTTTATGAAAAAATTCCAGAAGCAAATGAATGTAGACGTTACACTGAATATTTTCAAATAAGCAAATGTAATCAAAAACACCACATAGTAACTAATGAAAAACTATATCAATCAATTCAGGTAACCAATCATCGGCTAAAGAAAAAATTCAACCAGAAGATAAAGTGTACAGATAAAAACAACAGACCTGTACCTACAGCATGTTATATACCACACTTGCCTTCACGCTTCAATCTTCCATCACACGGTAAAACTCCCGACTAATAATAAGAATTTGCACGTTTATGCTAGTAATAGTTTTATAAAAGATTGTTGCAAAGAAATTCTTGCAATTTTCAGGTTTTTTTCCCATTGGGTTACGTAAATTTTATAAATACTTCAACATTTGACTATTAGCAATAGTATCTAACCATATTTAGGGGTTCAAATTAGAAATCAAGTCACTTTTATTATTTTTTTTCCTTCATCAGGACCAGTCTGAAAAAGGAGTGTCTAGCATAAGTTTTTCTATATTTGTCTTTCTTGGTGACTCTGTTTGTAAATCGGTGATAATTCCATTATCTACACGAACTGAAATCTCTGATATCCGATCATCTAATTGGAGGCGTATATGATGAATGAAGACATCTGCAGATATTTTAAGTGATTTCATTGGCTTCACTTCACCTTCAGGATAGTGAAGTGAAAGAAATTCAAAAGATGAAAGATTCGTTGCCGAATTCCTTCCAGCCTGAATTTCTTGAATTTCAAACTGCGTTTCATGAACAGGACGCTCAAGGCTTTCGACAAAAGCTTCAGTCAGATAAGATTCCAATGATTCCAAAGTATGGTTACAGCCCAATTTTTTTAGTGTTCCCACTCTTTCCTCCATGGTTGCAAAGGCAAGATTTCGAAAAGACTGATCTGGGACATGCCATACTTTGCTCATGAGGCTGTAATCAAAATCGAGTAAAAGATTGCCAACTACGACCATTGCCTCTCCAACACGTCCCCCGCCTATTCCAGCTATCCGCACAGAGTTGGCTTCTACCTCATTAATAGAGCGCAGACTCCCCCTGAGTCCTATTCGATTCAGTACATTAATAGGCGCATTAAGCATCATCTGGTAGACCTTATCTGCTCTCCAGGGGACTCTGCTGTTGTGGAAAATGCACTGGTAGAAAATTTGGTTACAGTCAAGAAATGTCGCTCCACCACCAATACAACGGCGCATAACAGGCAGGTTTAAAGTTTCACAAACTTCTAAATCAAGTACTGACTCAAGCACTTGGTGGTAGCCAATGCAAAGGTAAGGTGAGGACGGACTGCAAATTATAACTGTATCAGTAGATGATTCAGTCATTTCCTTTGCTAGAGAGTGATAGAGTCCTTGAGTAAGTCCCGGTTCAATTTTGCCGGTACAGATCAGCCTGACAGGAAATTCAGACAAGAGCGCTTTCGTTGGACTTTACTATTTCAGAGAGTTTCATTTCTTTACTTATTATTTTTAAATCAGATGCATCAGGAAGGAAGGGATAGTCACGGAATTCCTCACCAGGTCGATAGGAACCATAAGGACGATTGCAGGCCATTTTTCCTTGCCTATCTGGACATCCATCAGTCATAAATGCCACTCCGTTTTCTGTAACAAGTTTAAGTATTTTTCTAGGAGCGGAGATCATTCTGATAGTACCTGATTTATCAAACTCTATTGAAGATTCTTGAAGATCATGCTCTTCTATCAAGTTTTTTACTAGCTGAATTCTACGAGTTCTAGTAATTGGAGTTCTTGGTGTGTTTTCCATTATAGTACCGGGCTCAGGATTAAAGGAAAACAGGTAGGCCGCAATTTCTTCAGATTTTAACAAATAAAACATTTCCACTAGGTCTCTGTCTGATTCTCCAAGACCTACAATAAGATGGCAGTTTACTTTCATTGGACCATACATTTCTCTGGCCTTTCTTATGATTTTCCAGTGCTTCTTCCAATCGTGAGGCCCCTTCGTACCCTTACCACGGGTACTATAAAATAGTTCCTCTGAAGCAGCATCTAGCCCAACTCCAATAATATCTGCTCCGGCTTCTTTAATTTTAACTAGCCACTCATCATTAAGCAGGGTCGCCGTAACAAGTGCAGAGATAGGGACTTCTGGAGCCCGATGATGAACTCTTGAAATCATATCGACCAGATCGTTGTTAGCACGATGATCTTGCACCTGTGCTACACAAACCCTGCCTACCTCTTTCTTTCTTTCAAGCTCTCCAATTTTTTCTGCCACCAAGTCAGTTGGGAAAAGAGGCCAGTCTACACGAATGAAGGAGTTGTCTTCAGCAATACCGGGACGCTCACGCGCTAGTCCACAGTATGTACAGTTAGCATAGCAACCCTGAGGGTAATTTTGTAGCAGGTTGATACAGTCACAACTGCAGCACGAGATACGTCCTGGCTTAAGCCCCAGTTCAATTGCAGCCGCCATACTGATACGGACATAATCAGGACTGATCTGTGATAATTCGTTATTTTTTTCAACAGTTTCAAAATTCATGCTTCTAATACTTTAATTAATATAGTTTTGAAATAACAACATTTTATGCATAATGCAATGATTTTCAATTCCAGTTTACTCCACAGCATGCATTAATTATTTCGGGCTCCAATCCATGCTGTCTAGCATATGAGAGCGTTCCTTCTGCTGGGAAGGCAATACCATTTAGACCTGATTCAATAGCAAGACGGTCAACATCTATTTTGATTTTTCCAAGTGGTCTGGCACATCCAAGCATTATTTCTGTTTGAGGCAAGGCCTTTCGGGCAGTATTAAAAAAAGCTCCAATCTCCTGCAATGAAGGAGGACTCACGTTTTGCATTTGAGTTCCATTCAAAGGCATCAGAATAACCAATACAAGAAGCTTAATACGATGCTTGGCTGTCATCTCTAGAGCCTTCCATTCTCCAAGCATCTTACCAAAATGAAGTCCCAAGATAATATGAGGCACCAAAGGAACATCGTGACGGTTTAAGCGCGCCATAACTGCATCATAATCCTCAGTTTTTGCATTGAGGTGATAGACATCTCTAATTGTATTATTATTACCAATGATATCCACCATTGCGCCGTCAATATCAAGCTCAGCAAGTCCTTTAGCAGTTTCTTCGTCTGGAAGTCCCGGGTGGACTCTGATAGTCATGCCAAGCTCCCTGCGGGCCCTAATCAGGTCCGGAATATGGGGGAGTATTGGCACCCTGCCATGCCGATCACAGCCTCCAGAAATTAATATACCTCGAGTTCCACAGCGTGACAATTCTGAGCATAGTTCGAATAGGTTTTTAGAACTTCGAGAAAGGTCTTTCATACCGCGTAGCACACTAGTTCCACAATGTTTGCAGTCTAGCGCACACCGCGTGCCTGTAAGACTGATTGAAACAAACTCTTGAGTCTGCTGACAGCTTATCTCTGATGTCTGGTGGCGCCTCAAACCGGGATTATGAAACCGGATAGTGTCCGGGAAATACCTCCTTCGGATTTCAAGACCTTCAGTTAATGAACCTGAAATCTGAGCTTCAGGAATAATTTTAGGAGAGGATATTTTCAGCATCAGAAATTTTTGGATTTACAAAACAACCATAACTAACACTGCTTTCATTTGAAATTGCCTTGGCAGATTCCACAGCTTTACTAATTACTTCACAGACACTTTCAATCGGCAGGAATGACAATTCTTCCTCCCGTTTAGCATATAAAATTTTTAGCGTACTAAAGATATTTTTAAACTCACTTGAATGCCAACGTAGACTCCCTTCAATGTCAGATATCGCAGATTCATCCGCAAAAAAATCTCCACCCAAGAAAACAGCTTTGATCTGACGTCCAGCCATGGTAACCCGTACATCCAGTAATCCTGCAGGTGTCATTTGCTTAGCTTCTCCTGAAAAATCTGGAACATCTACCTTTTGAAAAATCCAATCTTTTTTTAGATATCTTGAGGATTCCATTTCGCTTATGGCTTCCATTTCTTTCGAACTATAACAACTTTGCCCAAATTCTACAGAAAAATATGAGGAAAATGCTCTTAGCATTTTATTCCTAACTTCTTGTAGGGTAATATTATTTTGCAGTTCTCTTCTTACTGTAGTTATTCTAGCTTCAATACTTTTTAATTGCCTAGATTCTAATTTTTCAATTGGCACATTGAGGGCGCTCAGCATCAGCGTTACATCAAGATCAACTAAAAGAGAACAATGTAAAAGGTATCCACCAGATGCGTTACTGTGGATACCTAGACCTCCAATTTTGCGTCCCTCCACTTCAAGGTCGTTTTTTCCACGAAATTGAGCTTTGATACCAAAGATTAGTAACCCTTCAGAAAGAGCTGAGGCAAAATGTTGCATCAGTTCACGTGGAGCTTTAGTTCCCTTCCAATCTCTAAGCATTAGGGCTACCCCTAACTGGTCCTCGCCCATAAGAATGGCCCCACCTCCGGTTGGACGACGATTTACAGACATCTTCTGTTTTCTGCAGAAATCAAGGTTTAATTCATTTTCTATTCGCTGGAATCTTCCAACTAGTGCACTGGATGATTGATAGGTGTAAAGGCGCAGAATGGAAGAAGATTGATTCTCTCCAACACGTAATGCCATTACTTCGTCTGCAGCAAGACCGTAACTGTCAGAAACTCTGTCCTCACAAATGTAACGCCACTCCATTATTCTATCCAGCCATGATCACGATAACGTTTAAGTTCATCTTTTGACCAGGCTTCAACTTTCCGGCCAGTAACAAGCTTCTTAGAATCTTCACTCCAGTTTTCACATTCAAGAACCACAAGCCAGCCTGCTCCATATGGTTCACTGTTGACCTGAAATGGATCGTTCAGGACATGCTGGTTTCGTTCAACAATTTCCCCATCTACAGGAGAAATTAGCTCTCCTGTCATTTTTGCAGCTTCTAACATTCCTATAGGCTGTCCTCTACTTACCTTACTTCCATTCTGATTAAGTGATAAGTAAGCTAAATCCCCTAGAGAAGCAAGTCCCAAAGGATCTATTCCAATCCGAACTAGCAGCTCAGATTCTGGAAGGCACCAAACATGATGCTTTTTATCGAAAAACAAATTTTCGGGGAACTCGTATGACATGTTTCTATTTAAAAAAGATTAAATGATTTACCTCTTCATTTGAAATTCAAAAAAACTTTATTAGCTATTATTATTTTGTTCTAATGTAAAAATGATATAGATCCTTTGTTAAAAAAACAATTCCCATTATTTAACCGTCAATCATTACTGATCATTTAATCTGCATTAATAAAATATAAGTTTAAATAATCCCAATTAATATTAGTGCGGTAGTCTCTCAAAATATTATATTTCTTTTTCATGTGTTGGAATTATATTTATGTGTTTTGTAAGGATATAGATGATAAATTTTTACTTTATTGGTTTACGTAACTCAAGCCCCCTTAAAAAAAGGAATGCTCCAAATGCTGCGATTAAATGCTTTAATGAATGTCCACTAAAACCCATAAGTTCAAAAATTTTTTCATCAAAAATTTCCGCAACTTTAGCTACCCCGTAAACTAGAACTATTGCAAGGATCCATCTTCTGCCTGAAAGACAAGAACCGTAGAGTAAAAGTATTAAAGGTATCAGTACTATAGGTAGAAACTGCACTAATGCGTAAAATCTAAGGTCCCCCTTTCCAAGATTTTCTGTAATGTTCCAGTAAATAACTGATGATAACCCCAAAAAAATCAAGGGAACTAAAAGTCTTGAGGCAGTTTTGATCGAAATCGATTCGCCAATAATCAGTACTAAAAAGGACATAAAAGTAATCGTAATGGCCATCCTGTCGCCTAAAAGCGTAGAATTTGATGGGTTAAGATGATAGTACCCCGATCCAAGACCTATTAGCAATAACCCGATGAAGAATGTCAAATATGCCCTGAAAAGTTCGGGAAGCATACCTGTAAGCTCCTGCCTCTGAATTTTGAAAAAACCTTTTAAACCAATTACAAGAAAGGGAATATTTGTTACAACATTCCAGAAGTTCGGTATCCCTGAAATACTCCTCTGGTCTACAAAATTGTGATATTTAAGGTCCTGTGAAACAGGAGGAACCAGAATGACAAATAGTATCGTTAGGACTAAAGATAAAAGCAAAAATAAGATTCTATGATTGATAACAGCCTCCATTTAAATCGAGTTTATTTAGAAGAATAATTGTGAACAAATGTATTCTACTGTGCTAAACTTCAAGAAAAACATTATAGCATTTTGATTAAGACTTAAAAACCTGCTTGGTCAGAAAAAATAATTCAATGCCTCCTCAATATTTAAACTCAAGCCACTCGCTTCATTGACTCGTATACAAACTGACCTAACCAGGACTTATTCAATGCGCTGGCTTATGCTATCTGGGGTCTGGATTCTCTATTTTTGCTTTGGATTGACCGCATACAGTCTTGCTCCTCTTGTGCGCCCTATAACGCAGGAACTTAGCATGAACTACGCTGAAATGGGGAGAGTGATGGGGGCTATATATTTTTACTGAATTGCCATGCGGGTCTTTTATTGACCGTGTTGGAATTCGCACATCTTTGCTAATTTCAGCAGTTTTGATAGAATTATCTTGCCTTGCGAGAAGCTTCGCACAAGGGCCACTCACGCTCTTAATTGTAGTAGCATTTTTTGGTTTGGGCGGCCCGTTTATTTCAATTGGAGCACCAAAACTTATAAGCCTTTGGTTCAAAGGCAGTGAAAGAGGCTTTGCAATGGGAATCTATATAACGGGACTTACTGCCGCAGTAATTACCGTCCTTTCAATCACCAATTCGATAGTGATGCCTTCGATGAATAGTGACTGGAGGAAAGTGCTTAAGATTTACAGCTATCTAGTATTTTTTCCAGATTCATTTGGATCTTCATCAGTGCGAATTCTGAAAGTCGGGAAATGGAAGAGAATTTGAAAAATTTTGACAGGCCTCCTCAAATGCAGGTTTTCAAGCAACTTCTTAATCTGGTACCTGTAAGAATACTACTACTGATGGGAATTGGAATTTTTATTTATGACCATGCACTTTCCAACTGGATGCATGAAATTCTGATGACTCATGGTTCTGATTCAGTAAAGGCTGGATATCTGGCATCCGTTCCCACACTGATCGGTATGGCAGGAGTTTTATTGATTCCCCGAATGGCCGTTTCAAACATAAGGATACAAATTCTTTCAGTTCTATTTATCTTTGCCGCAGCAGCGGTATTGCTTCTTAAATAAACCAGCATTACAATAATTGTTGCTGGGCTAATACTAAAAGGAATTACCCAGGGATCAATGATGGTTATCCTGCTAATTATTATGATGGAAATCCCACAAGTAGTTACTCGCTAAACTGGTTCAGCAGGGGGGATGTTCTTCGAAGCTGCAGAGTTAGGTAGAGGAGTGGGACCGCTGGGTCTAGGTTTGTTGTAATACACTGAGAAGATTTTTCAGTCTGGACTTAATATGCTGAGCATAGTCTGCTTTATGTTGCTGATATTAGCATTTTTTCTTAATCTGATGATTAAAAGGGGGACTGAAAAATAGTAAATTTATCAGCAATGCCTGAACTAAGTTTCTAATCAATCCTCAGAAAATTCTAAAAAGTTTTATTTAAAATGAGAATCAAAAGTATTAACTGCTATCCGCTACTGATTAATAATAAGTATCCGTATTACTGGTCACATGGGATTATAAACTCTACAGAAATTATTTTAATTGAAATTGAAGCTGAAAATGGTCCTAAAGGTTATGGAGAATCTATTGCAACTCCTACAGCTGAAGGAATAAAAGCTTTTATTGATTTAGCCTCCAGATTGTTAATTGGCGAGGAGATTTTTCAAAACCAAAGGATAATTAAAAAATGTTATCATTCGCTTTTTCAAGCACACGGAACATGCAGTGCTCCTAGATTTGGTGCTCAAATTCTTTCCGGACTAGAAATGGCATTGTGGGACCTTTGTGGAAAAATTGTAGAGAGACCTTTACATGAACTGCTGGGTGGAAAGTGTAGAGACAAAATTGAGTATTTTGGATTTATACAAGGAAATACACCTGATGAGTTAGCAATTGATGCAAAGAAACTTTCAAAAAATGGACATAAAGTTATTTATGGAAAAATAGGTCGTGATGAATCAACAGATGTTCAAATTGTGAAAAAAGTTCGTGAAGCTGTCGGAAAAGAAACACGCCTTCGTTTTGACCCAAATGAGGCCTGGGACATAGTAACTGCAAAACGAATGATAGAAAAATTGGCAGAATTTTCAATAGAGATGATTGAACAGCCTTGTAATCATATGAATATAAATGTTTTAAAACAGATAAAGAATCTAAATAAAGTTTCAATTGGAGTTGACCAGAGTATATTTAATTTGAATGATCTTTTTCAAATCGCATTGTTAAATGCTGCTGATCTCGTTGTTTTAGGACTTCATGAAACTGGTGGAGTAGGCGGATTAAAAAAAGCTGCTGCGGTAGCTGAATCGGCAGGTTTAAATATTTGCATCCATGGATTACATGAGACAGGTATAACAACTTGTGCAGCAAATCAAGTTGCTGCAACAATACCAAATCTTGATGATGGGAACCAATTTATGAATCACTTAATTGAATCAGATATAATAAGTTCTCCTGATTTATCACTAGTAAGTGGTGCGCTACCTGTTTTAGATGGCCCTGGATTAGGATTTGAAATCGACTTTGAAGCAGTACAAGAGGCTAAGGAAAAATACAAAATTAAAAATAATCAAAAGAAAATTTCAATGAATTAGTATTTTTCAAAATTTAAACCTCCTTGAATCAAAAGGCTTGATATCTATCGATGTTGTACCACCAGATACTAACTCAGCAATTATTTTACCAGTTACCGCAGCGACGGTTAAACCTATATGACCATGTCCAAATGCAAAATACCCGTTTTCATATATTGGTGATTTCCCTATTACTGGTAGCGAATCTGGCATGGAAGGTCGATGTCCCATCCAATATGACGCGCCTGCGATATTTAAAGATGGGAAAAGTCTTAGTGCATGTTTTATCATTAATGAATACCTACTTTTTTTCTCTGGGGCTTCTATTGAGGCGAGTTCAACAGTTCCAGCTAAACGTATACTATCTCCCATTGGAGTTGCACAAAATCTTAGATCTCCTGAAATAACAGGATGGGAAATATTTATTCCAGGATTAGGTAATGAAACTGAATAACCTCTCTCAGTTTCCAAAGGGACATTTGCCCCTAGCTGATAAGCAAGTTTTTTTGACCATGCTCCAGCACATACAACGACAGCATCTGTGGAAATTTCATCCTGCTCTGTAATAACTGATTTTACAATTTTTTTTTCAGTTTTAAAACTTTTTACTTGTTGAAGATAGTGCTTGCCACCTTGTTTTTTAAAATTTTCAAATAGCTTAATTGCAAACATATAAGGATCTGTAATATGAGATACATTTTCATAAAATATAGCATGCTTCACAATACTATCTATATCAGGTAAAATTTTCTTTATTTTGTCCTGATTATAGATTTCAAATTTAACTCCTAGACTTTCTTTTAGCGAAAGTTCAGGCTTAATTTTTTCTAGAGAATCATCACTAGTTAGGGCAATTAATAATCCTTTCTTTTTTATCAAATTTCTACAATTAGCATCATAAACTAATGGTTCATATGCAGTGTAAGTATCTCTTAATAATTCAGATAAATTCTTTGAATATTCTATGAACTTTTTAGGTCTTCCAGCTACAACAAAACGGAAAAGCCATGGAATAAGTTGAGGTAAGTAAGAATAACTTATAACCAGTGAAGAATTGGGATCAAGAAGCATTCCTGGAACTTGTTTTAAAACTGCTGGAGACGACACCGGAGTAACATGCGAAGCTGCAAGAAGTCCCGCATTACCAGAGGAAGCTTTACTAGCAGGGCCATTCGGGTCTATTAGTGAAACACTCCATTTTTTTTTCATTAAGTGCAGTGCTGTGCATATTCCTACTATTCCAGAACCTATTACACATATATGATTATTTAGTTTTTTTGCCATAAATATTTACGTTGTGAAGTTTTTTAAAATTGTTTAAAGTATTTTAATTTTTAAAAAAATAATATTAATATATCAATGAAAAATACTCAAATCGGTGTTGATA
>CACFAY010000038.1 GCA_902564345.1 uncultured SAR324 cluster bacterium | reverse complement strand
TTCTAATTAATTTAGTATTGAAAAATATGTTTTTATTAATTAGTATACAGCACATCCTATCTAAATGGATGTAATAAGTGAGAATACGAGAGCTATTTTTCGACATTCAGACTTTTTTTTTGAGGTCGAGCTGGTGACTTTAAAATTAGCGTATTTTTGTAACGATTTAATATTCTTAAAATAGTAATTTTTTAATATTTCATAGGAGGATAATATGGCTGAATATACAGATCAAGGACAACCACCTGAAGGTGCGGAAGACGGAATAGGAGCTGCTGCTAGCTCAGCATACATGGAAGCTTTAGAAGGAGGAGCAACACCACAAGAGGCATTCGATGCAGCCGCTGGTGCAGCTCAAGAAGTGGCAACAGAAATGGGTATGCCTCAAGATGAGTTTGATGCTGGCTTGGATGCTGCTAGTCAAGCATTCGGTGAAGCAATGGAGGCTGGTGCAGGGCCTGGCGAAGCATTTGGATCTGCAATGGAAGCTGCTAATGAGGCTACAGATCCTGAAACTGACATGGGACCTCCTCCGGAAGCCCCACCAAGTGGTGATATGTCAGGTTGTAGTGGTGACATGTCTGGCGTAACTGGAGATTGTACTGGTTGTAGTGGTGACATGACTGACGTTACCGGGAATGTGTCTGGCGCATCTGGAGATATGACAGGTTGTAGTGGAGACATGACAGGTATTTCTGGGGATGTATCTGGTGCATCTGGAGATATGACAGGTTGTAGTGGAGACATGACAGGTGTAACTGGAGATTGTACTGGTTGTTCTGGGCCGATGAGTGACGTTAGTGGAGATGTATCTGGTGTGAGTGGCGATATGGCTGGTTGCTCTGGAGATATGACAGGTGTTACTGGAGATATGGGTCCTTATGAAGGAGATATGACGGACGTACAAGGTCCTCCTCCTGCAGATATGATGGGACCACCACCAGAAGGAGTAGAGGCAGGTATGGGTGCCATGGATCAAGCATTTGGTGACCCAGCAGCTGGAGATATGGCTCCTCCAAGTGATGCAGCTGATCCTATGGGAGCGGCACTTGACAACGCTGCTGCGCAAAGTGATGCTGCAGGTACACCTGAAGGCGGAACAGTTGATCCAGATGCTACGACAACTACTGAAACAACTTCAGAGGAAGTCGTTGTAACTGAAGAAGATGATTCTTCTAGCACGTTAGGCGGTTGATAAAATCCTAAATGTTAGTGGTGTACAGTACATTTTGTGCACCACTAATTCATTAGGTTGTTTAGTTATGCATATAAAGAGGGCTATAGCATGTGGCCTAATCAAAAAAATATCCTCGTTTTCTTCAAACAATTAATCAGTATACCCTTAAAAAAATAGAGTAGCTATGTTTGGCAAGAAAGAAAAAGAAGTTCTTGTTGATCACAGGATGGCTTATTGCGTTTCTTTGACTACTAGGAGGCATGGAGTATATATAAATCGTGAAGAGGTAGAAAAAAAATTTCATGAAGAAGATCCTCCAAAACCCCTTAGAGAATTAAATTCTTTTCTTGCTGAGAAAAAACTTGAAGCAAGTCTAATTAATATTTCTATAGATGATTTTAAGGACAAAAATTTTGTTTTTCCATGTGCTGTACCGTTCAATAATGGGCAGTCTATAATTGCTTTGGCAGTATTTAAGAAAGGTGATGAATATTTTATTAAGTATCTTGACCCTTTGGACCCACAGGCTAGGCAACAGGAAGTAGGAATAATTGAATTTGAAAAACTTTGGAAAAATTTAGTTTTTTCTGTAAATGCTCTTAGGGGAACTGAAAGTAAAGAAAGAAATTTTGATGTAAAATGGTTCCTACCAGAATTATGGAAATGCAGATACATGCTACTATGTGCATTTATAATATCTATCCTACTTAATATATTGTCATTTACCCCCATTATTTTCATTCAAATTTCATTAGATAAGGTAGTTGGATATAAAGCAATCTCTACTTTATATGT
Source organism: uncultured SAR324 cluster bacterium (assembly GCA_902564345.1). GTDB lineage: Bacteria > SAR324 > SAR324 > SAR324 > NAC60-12 > Arctic96AD-7. Next base: position 10,168 of record CACFAY010000038.1, on the reverse strand, counting down.
GCTTACAGCAGGAGTTGCTGTTGCGTTATTGTTTAATGCCATAATGGGTTTTATTCGAGATTACATTTTTAATTATATTGGAGATTTACTTGAGTCCAGAATAGCAACTGACATATTCGACAAATTATTGGGACTACCTCTAATAGAAGTTCAAGGCGAGAACATAACAAAATTTGCTGGTTCAATGCAATCAATTACAGCATTAAGGAATAATTTGGTCATGAGAGTTTTTAAGGGGGTTTTTGATTTGACTGCTGTACTTGTTTTTGTCCCAGTTATGTTTGCCTATAATTTTCTAATGGGGGTCATAGTTATTGTATTTTCTCTATTGATGGGATTAAACAAAATTGTTTTCAACAATATTGCAGGAAAATCGCCTGAAATACTTAACGAAGTTGAAAGTAGCAAAAATAGCCTTATTCGAGAAAGCCTGTATGGAATGACTATGCTAAAAGAGTTTGAAGAGGAAGAATCAGAGAGGAAAAATTGGAGAAAGTCTGCTGCTGCATCAATTAATTTAAGATCAAAGAAAAACCAAATTAACAGCACCTCTACAGAGATCAATGGATTCCTACAACAAGCCATGACTATTGTTATCATCTTCACCGGAGTACAATTAGTTTTCGCAGATGAACTTTCTGCCGGCTCAATCATTGCCATAAATATGGTTGCTGGGAAATTGACTTCGCCAATTATTGCGGCAATTACTTTATATGGTGAAAGAAATCAGATATATGGTCTTATATCTCAAATAGGTGAAATATGGAATAGAGGTAAGGAACAAATGGGTGCAGGTGTTCATTCAGCTATTAGCGGTAAATATACTTTTGATGGTATTTCAATGAGTTTTGGAGATGTAAAAGCTTTAAACAAATTATCATTTGAATTAACACCTAAATCTAAAGTTGGAATTGTTGGACCTACTGGGGCTGGTAAAAGTACATTGTTAAATATTATTGCAGGTACATTTCGTCCAACAGAAGGTATTATGAGTATAGATGGAGTGGGCATAAATCAATATGATTTATCATTTTATCGTTCGCAGGTAATGCTGCTAGACAAAAAGCCTATTTTCTTTAAAGGTACAATTGAAGATAATTTGTCCAGAGTTAGACACAGTGTCGGTAAGAATGAAATTTCACACATTTTTGCATTAACAGGCTTTGATGAGCATCTTCTCAACCTGCCTGAAGGTATTCATACAACAATTGATGAAACCGCAACACAATTGGCTGGAGGAGCTGCTAGTCTTCTTGCCCTTTCAAGGGCATTGCTAGCAAATCCTAAGGTTTTACTTTTAGACGAGTTTGCAGATTCATTGGACATTGATACACGGATAAAATTACAAGATAATTTTGCTACTATTGCAAGTGATAGAACTGTAATAGATGCCCAAAATGTAATAAGTCATGAATTAGATTCAATTTCTAATTATGACAAAATTATTGTTCTAGAAGGAGGAAAAGTAGCTGGACAAGGGAAGCATGAAGAGTTGCTTACTAACTGTATAGTCTATAAAGAAATGCTGCAAAAAGAAAAAAAATTGGGTGCAATTGGTGGATAACCAAATACTCAAAACAAAGAAATTTCTTCTGGAGATCAAGTAAATTTTTAGTTTTATGAAAAATTAAATGGCGGTAGCACAAACTAATACATTAAAACCTCAATTATTAGTGCTTAAAGAGGGTGACTTCGTCTTTGAAGAAGGAGATGAAGCAATATTTGCTTATGTTCTTGTTGCTGGCACTATTGAGATTTTGCAGACTGTTAAGGGGGAGCCGCATGTTCTTGGCAGGGTTGAAAAAGGGACTGTTTTTGGTGAAATGGCAATAATAGATGGTTTCGCAAGAAGTGCTTCTGCTAGAGCTGCTACCGAGTGTAAAGTACAAGAAGTTGGACATAAGGAGTTTATAAATTATATTTCAAAGAAGCCAGATGCTGCTTTTTCGATAATGACAAGACTTTCTGGTTTTGTAAGGTCTGCTGATAAACAAGCAAGTAAGAACCTTTTATTTTCTTCCAATGCTGGAAATAGTGAAGAAGAAAATAATTTGAAACATGATCAAACTGACAAGGGTGCAGTACATAACTTTGAAGATACCGAATCTATTTATTCAAAACCTCCTTCAAAACCAGTAATTATTACGGCAGTTACCCTGTTATTATTTACTTTGTGTATGGTTTTCTGGTCCTCTATTTCTTTTGTAGATAAAACAGTAGCAACTCGCGGAAAATTTACAAACACTGCCCCTAATATTGAGATTCAGTCTACAGGTAGTTCTTTTATTGAGGAATTAAATTTGGAAAGAGGACAGCACGTAAGTAAAGGAGAAACAATAGCAAAGCTTGATGGTACAGTTGTAAATGCAAATCTAAAAATTGTTAAGGACAAAATAAATGCTGTTAAAAATAAGATTTTACGTCTAGAGCTACAAAAAAAATCTATCTTAAATGAAAATCTGGTAAAAGATTCATATGGTCAACTTGACAGAATAAATGCTGATATCCTAAGTAAGCACTTTGATGAGTATATTATCAAGCTGAAAACATTTTCTTCTGATATCCTTAGAATAGACAAAGAAATTGATTCGATGTCAAAAGATCAAAAACTAATGGCTGACCAGTTACAAATTAAAATCAAAATTGAAGAAGGAAAAAAGAAATTATTTGAAAAAAATGTTGGATCTTTAATTGACACATTAAACTCAACTGATCAAAGAATATCTATGAGTCGTCAAATTCAGTCGATTGAGAGTAATATTGAAAAACAAAAGATGCAAAAAATAACTATTTCAGATCAAATTAAATCTTTTGTTACAGAAAAATTGGCAGGTATTGCAGAAGAACTTTCATCTTTAAATGATCAATTACTTCAACTAAATGAGGAATTAATAAAAAATGAGCTTGAAAAAAGTAATTTGCATATTAAATCACCTGTTGAGGGCATTGTGTTGAATTTGCCTAGGGTAACTGTAGGATCACTATTAAATAAAGGAGAACCAATTGTTACACTAGTTAGAACTGGATTACCTTTAGTGCTAGAGATTGATATAGATCCAAAAGATGCCAGTGATGTTTTCACTGGTGATCCAGTTTCCATAAAAGTTGATGCCCTTCCTTTTCAACAATTTGGAGACTTAGATGGGACACTGGTTTATGTTTCTGATGATACTGTAGAAGAATCTCTTCAAGGAGAATCAGGAGCATTTTATAGAGGAAGAGTAGATGTAGAAGATTCTGAGATTCTTGGTTTGCCTGAAGACTTTGATTTGACGCCAGGTATGCTAGCTTCAGCTGATTTAAAAGTTGGAAAAAGAAGGTTGATAACGTATTTTACAAATCCTATTTTAAGATCACTTTCAAGTGCTATGAGGGAACCAGATTGATATATCATGTCATATATAACTTTTTTCATATCTTTAAAACCAACGGAAATAAATACAACTTCAATCTAAAACTTTATTTTATTCAATTCGTTTTTTAATTATATTAAATAAATTTTTAGTTATATGCATAAATTAACTCAAATTTTTAAATACAGATAAAATTTTAATTAATTTACAGTAATCTAATATAACTTTTAAAGGTATTTTTGTATTTCAGCTAGAACATTTTCAGGACTTATTTTGGTTAGGCATTCATAGTGGTCAAATTTGCAAGATCTTGAAAAACATGGTGAGCATGGTAAGTTCTTTCTCATCACAGTTGCTTTAACGTTTATAGGGCCTGTCCAAGTTGGAGAGGTGGAACCAAAAACAGAAATCTGAGGACGTTTAAGGGCAGCCATAAGGTGCATGCTACCAGAGTCGTTACCTACAAGTATTTGCGCTTTTGTTAAGATTGCTAAAAATTGTGCAAGAGTTGTTTTTCCACAATAATTGTATATCCAATCATAATCATGGGCAATTTTTGTCCCAAAAACAACTTCATCCTTAGTTCCCAGTAAGAGAATTTTACAACCATAAGCTTTGTAAAGTTGTTTCCCAAGTTCTCTATAATTTCCCAAAGGCCATTGTTTAGAGGGGCCATAAATAGCCCCCGGTGTGAAAACCACAAACTTTTCTGGTATTTTGAGAGTGAAAGAACTTAAATGCTTTTTTACCCATTCATTTTTAATTTCAAGAAGTGGCGAATATTCCTTCATTTCAAGTTCTTTAGACAATAAATCAAGGTAATCTTTTAGAAGGTGTTGAGATTTAGGCCTGAATTCATGTTTTTTTGCTGTAGTAAGCAATAAACTTCGGTATCCCCCAGCGTATCCTATACGTTTTGGAATTTTACTTTGAAATGCCATCCATGCCGAAGAGAAACTAGGAGGTAAAATATAGAAACAATCATAGTTATGATCGCGCAATGTTTTTCCAAATTTACCAGCTGAATTTTTATTTTTGTCAAACAGTATTATTTTACCTCTCTTCGGAATTGGCAATGTCTCAAATCCAGATTTTAATATAATATCTACCCTAGAATCTGGATAGGTTTCAAGAACAGCTCTAAGAAAACCTGTAGATATAATGAGATCTCCCAGCCAGTTTGGTGTGCGAATTAGTATTTTTGTGGGAATATAATCCAAATTATCAAAAAAATTATTAATCAATGATCTCTGAATTTCGGTAATGACCACTACATAAATAATAGCCATCCGGAAGTATAGAATTATAGTGCTTTAATTCAATTTCACTATCATCTTTTTTTTTAAGCCACACTCTTCTTTTTCTTACAACGAAATGAGAACCATCAATTTTATTGCAGATTTTTAATGCCTGTTTATGGACAGTGTCTGGAATTTTGGTATATATCTTTTCTTGGATATTAGAGCAACCTTGGACAAAATTTATTAATATTGTAACAAAAATTAAAAACCAAAAAATTAATGTGTAACACATGCCACTTTTAAACTGAAAGTTTGATTTCAGTTATTTTACGTTAGTTGATAAACTAGCCTAAATTAAATGGAAAGACAATCTTGGTAGGAAAATGAAGTAAAATTCTAATTTAATTAATTTTTTTAATGCAAATTTAAACACTAAAGTTTAGTTTTTGTTCGGTCGTTTGACTAGAATCGGGTTTATTTTCAATTTGCTGCTTAAAAGTTTTCATTTGTTTAAGAAAGAAATCATCTTCAGTCATTCTTAGCCGAACTTTTTTCAAGGTTGAATGGACAGTTGAATGATCACGTCCAATGATATTCCCAATTTCATTTAGGGATAATGAAGTAAGTTCTTTCATAAGGAAAACTATTGCCTGCCTTGCTTTAATATGTTTTCTGTCGCGGCTTTGAGAACGAAGTCCTTCTTCTGAAATTTGGAACATAACACATATACGTTTAATGATTTTCTTTTCAGTCCCATCTGTGAAAAGTTCTGGTAATAAATTTTCTGCAGAAGATTCTTGCGAAGAATTAACTAGCCAATCTTTTAAAGCGTATCGAGCTAATTCAGGAGTAAGTTCCTCGTTTAACAAAGATGCGTGAACTCCAAGGCGAATCATTGCCCCTTCAAGTCGGCCAATCCCACCTTTTATATTTTCTACAATGAAATTTGCCAACTCATTGCTCAAGGGAATTTCTCGCTCCTTTGCTTTATTTTCAAGAATTTCCACTTTGGTTAGGTTGTCAGGCTCACCAACGTCGACAGTAAGACCTGATTCCAACTTTCCACAAAGTCCTGAACTTAGGTTTTTAATTTTGTTTGGTGGTTCCTTGCAGGCAATTACGATCTGAGCTTTTTTCTTGCGCAGAGCATTAATAGTATAAAGAAGTTCTGTTTGGCATTTTGAAGACGGAGCTAATGCCTGTAAATCATCAAGAAGGAATACATCAATTTTTCTATATTTGTCACGGAAGTCCTTCATTTTGTTAATTCTTAGATGCGTGATAAAATTGTTTAAAAAATCCTCCGCTGAAACAAGTACTGTTTGTTTTTTTGGGATCTTTTGCTGAATTTCATTGTTAATTCCTTCTAGGAGGTGCGATTTACCTGAACCAGATTCACCGTAAATTACAAACGGATTGAAGGCAATTCCGGGTATATCAACAACTGCTTTGCACGCTCTGATTGCAAGGAGGTTACGTTTCCCAGGAATGAAGGTGTCAAGCATATCTAAATTGGAGTTTCTAAATGTTTTTTCAGGTGGACTAGTAGACGTTTTTTCTTTCAATTCAGGGTTGTCAATCTTTGCTGCAAATTGTTCCTGATTCAGATTAAATTCTGTCTGGACAGGGTTTATAGTCTTTAAATTGCTGGCAATTTTATAAATGATTTTTTTTTCTGAAAAAGGAGATTTGTCAGGATATAGCTTATCAAGAACTTTTCTCAGTAGTTTTTCATGTTTTGTTTTGATTTCGTAAAGGTAAACTTTATGAGGTATTCCGGTTATCACCACTTTTGTGGGAGATATTTTTAGTAACTCAAGTGAATTTAACCAAGATTGGCTTGCATTAGTGTTTAATGATCTTCGAACAGTTTCTTTAAATTGCAATGATTGTTTTTGAGTTAGCTCCATGTTTCCTGAATTCCAAATCCATTTGTTTTATAAATCATTATTATGTTCTTTAAATATTGAAGTTTAATATTGAGGAGAATCCACCTGTCAAAGGTATAGACCCAGATTCAAACTGGACTACACAGTCTAATGCAAACGAGATCAAAAGAGCAACTAAAAAGAATCACAAAAAGATGAACTATTTACTCATAAATAACTGTTAATAATGATAAAAAAAAAATATAATTTTTTCGTAATTTAATTATATATACAAAATCAAAGACAAAAAATGTTGTTCAATTTTAGTAGTATATGGGCTTACAAAAACATTACTTAAAAAAAATAAAGTTTAGGATAACTTGGAATATAAGATTTTGTAGAGGAGTGTAAAATGAAATATATTTTTTTAATTAATTAATATTAAAAAAGAAGGATATTTGATCAGAAATTATATCAAGAATGCAGTTAAAAATTTAACTAATGACTTTAGAATAACTGAGACTGAATTAGTATTTTGATTGAATTGAAATTTGAGCAGATATATTTTTAAAACGCAGCTTCAAGTAAAGATTTTGTATAAGGATTTTTAGGTTGTTTAAAAATTTTCTCTGAAGGGCCTGCTTCAATGGCAATACCATTTTTCATCACTATAATTTCATGACAAAGAGCCTGAATGATTTTTAAGTCATGGCTAATGAAAAGGTATGTCAGATTGTACTTCGTTTGCAAATTTCGAAGTAAATCTAGTACTTGACTCTGAACAGTTCGATCGAGTGATGATGTCGGTTCATCTAGAACAAGGAAGCTGGGTTTTAAAACTAGAGCCCGTGCAATTGCTATACGCTGTCTCTGACCTCCTGAAAACTCGTGTGGGTAACGGTGTCTTAAATCGGGATCGAGATCAACTTCCTTGAGAGCCTTTATTATCTGTTTTTTATGATCTTTTTCATTATTAATATTATGAATTTCGAGTCCCTCTGAAACTATCTGTTCTACAGTCATACGTGGACTCAAACTTCCGAATGGATCTTGAAATACAATTTGCATAGATTTTCGTAAGGGTGTTAATTGCTTATGATTAATATTGTTTATGGAAATATCACCAAATTCTATTTCACCTTCGCTTTTAATTATTTTAAGTAATGCAAGCCCAAGGGTAGTTTTTCCAGAACCACTTTCACCTACAATACCAAGACACTGCCCTTTTCTTATTTGTAAACTCACCCCATCAACTGCTTTTACATTATCAACTGTTCTCTTTAGTATTCCTTTTTGAATTGGGAACCAGACTTTTAAATTTTTAGTTTTGACTAATTTTTTTTCTGAAATTGATACAGGAACAGGTTTCCCGCCTGGTTCTGACTCCAATAATTTTTTTGTATATGAATGTTTGGGTTTCCCAAAAACAGATTCAATTTTTCCCGTTTCAATTATCTGGCCCTGAGTCATTACCGAAACCCTGTTAGCTATGTTACTTACGATTCCAAGATCGTGTGTGATCAAAATAATGGTCATCTTGAATTCTTGCTGAATTTGACCAAGAAGTTTAAGTACCTGTGACTGTACAGTTACATCTAGAGCGGTAGTTGGCTCATCAGCAATTAATATCTCAGGATTATTTGCTAAGGCCATTGCAATCATAACTCGTTGTCTTTGACCTCCGCTCAATTCATGAGGAAATGCTCCAAGACGTTTTTTTGCATTTTGAATTTCTACCATTTCCAATAGTTCAACCACCCTTTCTTTTGCCTGCTTATGTCTAAGTCCTTGATGGACAAACAAAACTTCTTTAATTTGTTTTTCAATAGTATGGAGAGGATTAAGTGAGCTCATCGGTTCTTGAAAAATCATACCGATTCTGTTTCCACGAATTTTTCGTATTTTTGAATCATCTAATTGAAGCAAATTTTCTCCATCAAAAATTATCTCACCGTTCGGGTGTGACGCAGAAAATGGCAAAAGTTTTAGTATAGAATGTGCTGTTACTGATTTTCCGGAACCACTTTCTCCAACCAATGCTAGTGTCTCACCTTTGTATAAATCTATGGATACATTTCGAACTGCTTTCGTCACTCGTGTGCCTTGCTTAAAATCAACTGACAAATTTTTTATGTTAAGAATAGGAATAGACATCAAAGTTTAATAATTTAGATCAATAAATTTTCACCTATTTTAATTGCTTTTTCAGAGTCATTACTGTCTCGATTCATCTTAAAAGGAACTTCTACTCCTTTTTGAAAAGCAGGACGATTCCCCAAATTATGCATCCATCGCCTTAAGTTTAATAATTTCTCAATATCTACTCCTGCCCATTTATGGCGATTTACCCACGGCCATGTTGCAATATCGGCAATAGAAAAATCATCAGCAAGATACTCTTTATCCTTCAATTGATCGTCTAGGACTTGGTACAATCGAAAGGTTTCCTTTTGATAACGATTAATTGCATATTCAATTTTTTCTGGAGTATATCTATAAAATACGTGAGCCTGACCTTGCATAGGACCTATTCCTCCCATTTGAAACATTAGCCATTGAAGTACAATTGACCGCTTTTTGGTTTTTTTTGGAAGGAATTTACCTGTTTTTTCAGCTAGATAAATTAAAATTGCTCCAGACTCGAAAACAACAAAATTTTCATTTTCTTGATCAACTATTATTGGAATTCTGCCATTTGGGTTGAGCTTAAGGTATTCAGCCTTTTTCTGCTCTTTTTTAAACAAATCAACAGCAATTACATTGTAGGGAAGTTTTAGTTCTTCAAGAATAATTGAGACTTTATATCCATTTGGAGTGTTGCTTGTGTATAAATCAATCATTTTTAGCGCTGGAAATATTTTTTTGCTGCCCTAAATTCTTCTGGTGTATTTACATCTCGGCAAACCCAAGGTGTTTCTTTAGGTGCCGAAAGACGTGCCATTCTCCATCCTTCCCATAAGGATATCGGACGGCGTTTCCCTTGGCTAAGGAGCTTTGAAGCAGGTTCAAGAACTGGTCTGCGATATATTGCAAGCAGAGGGTTAATAATATCATTTTCTTCAGTGCAGACTATATCAAACTCTTCAGTCATAATATCTTTTAAATTTTGCAACCATTCAGTTGTAATATATGGTAGATCACAAGTAAGAAGAAACACCTTGTCTATTTCTGGTTTTAAATGAGGAAGCGCGTCAACAATGCCTTGAAGTGGTCCTTGGCCTTTAACAGAATCCCATCCTTCTTTAATTCGATTCTTAAATCCTTCAGGAAAATGAGGCATATCCTGTCCAGGAGCTCTTATCACAACCACTTCATCTACAATTGGAGATAATTTGATTAACAGTCGCTCAACTATAGATTTCCCAGATATTTCAAGTGTAGCTTTGTCCATACCCATTCGAGATGATTGTCCGCCTGCCAAAATGATTGCACCGTAGTTTTCGTTCATAATTATAAAATTACACAATTATAAAAAAATATTTTTATAGAAAAATATGTCTATATACACTGCAATCATTAATTGCATCTGGATTAAACTTAAAAATATTTTTTTTAAAACTTTGATTAAGATCAATATTAAAAAAAGGTAAATGAATGATTATCTCTATTTGATGGAATTTTTATGCTTGAAGTTTCAATAGAAAAGCTGAGAAAAAATGTATTTTTTCAAATAATTATTACATCAACAACTTCCGTGTGCGGTTTC
>CACFAY010000037.1 GCA_902564345.1 uncultured SAR324 cluster bacterium | reverse complement strand
ATTACTATCAACACCAATTGAAAGTTTATTATTGTCAGCTGCTGCCTGTAAAACCCCAAGTCCTGTTCCACCAGCCGCAGCATAGACAATATCTGCACCACTATCATACATTGCCTTCGCAAGTTGTGCTCCTCGAGCTGGATCATTCCATGCTGCAGGAGTAGTCCCAGTCATCTTTTGATATACAACTACACTAGGATTAATGTGCTTTACCCCCTGTACATATCCACAGGCAAATTTATGGATAAGAGGAATATCCATTCCACCTACGAACCCCACGGCTGAAGACTCACTTTTCATAGCTGCTAAAACACCTACTAAGAAAGAACCTTCGTGTTCTTTAAAAATAATGGACTGTACGTTTGGTAGGTCAACAACCATATCAATTATACTGAACCTAGTTTTTGGAAACTCTTTTGCGACTTTAGTTAATGCAGCAGCTTGAGCAAAACCAACTGCTATAACAGGATCAGAACCTCTTCGTGCAAGCTTTCGAAGGAACTGCTCTCGCTGGGCTTCCTGTGTAACTTCAAATTCACGGTATTTTATACCAGTTTCTTTGCGGAATTTCTCAAGTCCATTCCAGATTCCTTCGTTGAACGACTTGTCAAATTTCCCTCCCATGTCGAAAACCACGGCAGGCTTGTAAGCCAATACCTGCGACGCACTCCATAAAAACAATCCAGCAACCAGAAGTGCGGAAAGCATTCTATTCATAACATTCTCCTAAATAAACCGAAAAAAATATCCGGAATCAATTTTTGAAAAACCTCCCCACACCTTATCGGGAGGAAATGGGACTTCCCCATAAACGCCAATACACCTCAGTATTAACGAACACTATGTATATTGTATATTTTCTGAAGATACAATAAAAAAACTTAAAGAATAATATTAATAAATTAAAAGCAGAGTTATTTGAAATTTAATTGAAAAAAAAAAGGCTGTAAAAATTTTTAGTAAAATTTTTTAATATTGCTAAAGCTTATTAATTTTAATGGACTATATATTTAGTTTAGGGAGACCATTTTGTAAGCGAGCTGCATTAACAGTATTCGCCATCAGCATTGCAATGGTCATAGGTCCAACTCCACCTGGGACTGGCGTAATTAATGAGGCTTTTCTTTGTGCCTCTTCAAAGGCAACATCTCCAACAAGTCGTGTGCCACTTTTTTTGCTTTGATCTTCTATGCTATTGATTCCAACATCAATTACAACTGCTCCTTCTTTTATCATGTCAAAAGTAACAAATTCAGGAATGCCAATTGCGGCAATAAGTATGTCTGCTTGTGAAGTTATCACTGCTAAATTTTTAGTTCTTGAGTGACAAACAGTAACAGTTGAATCCCATCCCTTGCTCGAAAGTAGTGTCGCAATTGGTCTACCAACAAGATTACTTCTGCCAAGAACTACTGTATTTTTCCCAGAAGTAGATATATTACTTCTTTTAAGCATTTGCAGGACTCCATACGGCGTACATGAAATAAAACTTGGTTGACCCATTGCTATTAACCCAGCGTTTAAGGGATTCAGGCCATCCACATCTTTTTCAGGAGAAATTTTGTGAATTATCTTAGATTCATCTAAACCAATAGGTAAAGGAAACTGATTTAAAATTCCGTTTACAGATGGTTCATTATTCAGATCATGTATCAAATTTTCCAGTTGTTCCTGAGTTGTATTTTCTGGTAAATCATGACCAACAGACTTGATTCCCAGTTCATCACAGGTTCTTTTTTTATTGCGAACGTATACTGCAGATGCTGGATCATCTCCAACTAGAATAACTGCCAGACATGGTTCCACGCCCTTTTCTTTTAAATGAGTTACTTCATTGCGCAACTCCTTATTGATTTGCGCGCTTAGCATTTTTCCTGAAATTAGTTTACTCATGTTATTTAGAATTATGAGATTTATAGATGGTTACAAAATTTTAATTTTTTTGTAAGATGGTACCATCACACTTTAAAGTAAATCTTATGGAAATATACTCAAAAATTGATGAGCACCACTTAAAATTAGGTGCTAACATCCAAGAATTTGAAGCAGGTGCTGGCATGCCAACAAACTATTCTGACAGATTATCAGAAGAAATCAATCTGCTCCTTAATGGTTGTGGATTATTTGATCTTAAAGCTTGCTGGTTGATTTCATTAAGGGGCCCAGATGCTGGAATATTTTTACAAGGAATGGTTACAAGTCACGTTTTAGAGTTGAAAATTGGTAATATACATTCCAGTTTGATCTGCGGAAATAAAGGGAAAATCCTTCATCATTTACTGATTCTTCGTAGACAGTCAGATGAGTGGATAGTAATTTGTGATCCAGGAGAAGGTCGCGCTGTTGGAACATTACTAGATAAATTTCATATCCGCGAAGACTTTAAGATATCTTTACTTAACAAGGATATAATGTTGAGGATGGATTTAATAGGACCTTTTGCGGAAGATATTTTAGAAAAAATGGGATTTGACCAAAAAAATTCTCAATGGGTGTTTGAAGATAATAAAATATTTTCTTCTAGATATAATTTAGGCAAATCATCAAGATTCATCAACCTGATTAATTTAAAAGACATACAAAGTTTTTTTCACAAGGCACTCAAATTTAAGAAAGTTGATCTGATTAGCTTAGAAGCATATGATAGTATTAGAATAGCTGAGGGAATTCCGCGGGCAGGTGTTGATTACACCAGAGATAATTTTCCTCAGGAAGCAGCCCTTGGGAATCATATATCTTATAACAAAGGGTGTTACATCGGCCAAGAACCGCATGCACGAATGTACCATCGTGGTCATCCAAACTGGCTTTCTGTCTGGTTAAAAATCCCATTTAAATCTTCTGCAAACGCTGGGAGTCCATTATTTCAGAATGGGAAGTTGATAGGAAAAATCACAAGTTTTGGAGATGATATTAATGACGAAGGATTTCGCCGTGGAATTGCAATGATAAGGTATGAAATTGCTAAAGGAGACCAACTACTCTCTCTGGATCCTAATCAGGATTCATTAATAAAACATGAACTTCTTCCAAACAATATTTAAAAAATACTCATTTGAATGATGGAAGCTCTTCCTATAATCCCATTATTAATGTTAAGCTTCAAAGTCCTTTGTCTGATATCTTTTAAAACTTTGAATTTCTAAATCCTTTTTTTGATTTCAGGGCATAAAACGGAAAACTCTATCATAATAAAAGTAACGGTTAAGTGGTAAATTGCGTGAAAGTCCGTAGAAATAGTCGTCTTCTGAATTATTGATTTTTTTGCGTCTGATGCTCCATTTTCTTGCAATGTCATTCATTTTCAGCTGATATAATCCAAAATCGATGTTGGCTCTACGATCTTTTTTGTTTAAATATAGTACTTCCGGAGCAAACTCAGTGCGTCGGGTTTCTGAAAGTACTTTGATTATATCGCCTTGGAACTTCAGCTTATAAGTTACCAGACGAGGAGGATTCCAAGGCGAAAGCTGCTTATCATCTGTCAATAAGACAGGACGGTGGTCTAATGTAGCTTTAATTTTTCTATATCCATTACTATTTTTCCAGCCACTTACATTTAAAGGCGAAATCTCTCTGAAATTAACAAATCTTTTAAATTCTGTACGTAAGAATCCTTCTGATGACTTACGTTTTATCTTCATTCCAATTGTATTGATTGAATATTCTGCAAGCTGTTCTGGCAAAGCTTTATAGACAACATCCTCTATAAAAAAAATCTTTGATTCACTTGAGATTTTACCTGTTAAGATTTTCCCTTTGGCGTAATTAATCAAAACCTGCATTTCCATTTCTTCTGCGAGTCTTAGATTAGAACTAAATCTTGAAAATTCCAATTCAACCTTACCTGTTATTAGAAGGTGCCACCAGTGATTCATTTCAGAAAGAGCATCACTGTGGCTAGGATTGAGCAATAATGTGTTTTCTAACCTTCGAAATGCTTTGTGATATTCCCTGTTTATTAAATATTGATTGTAAATTTTGAAATTTTCAGCAGCAACTTTGATATTCATTCTTTTTAAAGCTGCCCCTATTTCTTCGCTGTCTGGATCTTCAATGTAAGCTATTCTGTATTCAATTGCAGCTTCAGCCCAACGATTTTCTTGTTCAAGTTTCTGACCCTGATCATAGTGAAAAGAGCAACTACTTAAAATCCAGGTAATAAAAAAAAGGAATAGTTCTCGTCTAATAGTAGATTGCAAATAATTCATGATTTGACATTCATTTGAAAAATTAGCGGTAATTAAAGAAATAAAGATGTCATTTGCATTTTTGTCCCTTAATCACTTAGCTAATATTTCGTTCAGATTAAGATGTAAATTAGTTTTTCTAAAACTTAATTTTTTTACTTTCTCAGATCTACTTCCAGATCCATCCAGAAAACTTTATGATATTCTGTAACTATTCCCATTAAGTTATTTAGCTATATAATGTTGTATCGGAGGGTTTGTGTTATTCTGGTTTTTTTAGGAATATTCTTAAGACAAAATTTGGAATGTTCAATTAGAAGTAGCTAATCATATTTAAGTATTTTGTCTATTGCGCCTTTAAGTATTATGTTTGGAGCTAATGAGATTTTAAGTATTTGTTGAGTAAGAATTTTTAACTTAGAACTAGAGTGATGAAAATGGATTGGAATTTTTACTTGAGCTAACAATTTATAGCAAAACTTCTATCAGTTGAAAAATTTTGATATACTAACGTTTTAACTTATAATAATTATACACGCGGCATCAAAAAAAACACTCTTAAATTGAAATTTTGTGAGCAAATAATGCTTATAGATATAACGATAACATATGAGAAACATTAGAATATTGTCTTTTGACTTGTTCTCAAATTTGGATAAAGTTAGTATCTGCAAATATAAAGCTATGCTGTTATGGGTAAAAATCCTTTATAATATATGTAAATATGCAAAAAAAACATTATTGCTTTCTGTTCGTTATTATTATTATTTTGTTTCAAGATAGTGTTTTTGCAATTAGTTGTAAGGAGCTTGATTCTCCAGAAAAAATAAAATCATTCATGAATGAGTCACATCTTTCAAGCCCTTTTCTACGAAAAAATGTCAGTGTGACTGTAATTTTAGATACATGTGAAGGAAAAACTTGCAAATCAAAATCAAAACGTGAAGCACAAAAAGAGACCCTCCGTATCCAAAGAATGGATAATAAAAGAAGAATATTTGCTGAGAAGGGTCCGAATGCTCCAAGTTGTGTCATTCAAAGGGGGGCAAGACGCTTCGTTTGTTCCAGTTGTGGGACTGTATCAAATGAAAGTTGTAGAAGTTTCCCATCTGATGAAAGCACTATCTTTCCGGGGACAAATATTGATTCAGCAGATTTTGAGTTTGTTACCAAGGATGTAAAAGATATTAAATGTTCCAATCTCAAAAATCCGAAATATTTTAAAATTGAAACCTTAATTAACACTGATTCTGAAAACAGCGAAAAATCCTATGATCGAGTACTTAGTTTTTTTGACAAGGAAAAAGGTGTGCCAATAATGGCGAATTTTTTTGCGGAAAAAGTTCTTAGAAAAGTTTACCGTTTCTTTCCGAAATATTATGTCAAAGTTGGAGGTAAATGGTTTTCAAGCGTAATGCGTGTCCGAACTACGCGGGGAAATGAAAAAAAATTTATATTTGAAACACTCGTGCATGTAGATAAGAAAAAAGGGAAACTAAAACTTTATCTTGATTTGACTGACGACCCGATCCTCAAAAATGTGCCTCCTGAATCATTGTTCAGCTCAGACTGAATTATCTGATATCTATCCACCAAAAATTAAAGTTTTTCCCGATCTGAATTCTAAAATCCTCGTGCAGAATTTCTTGCTTTCGGGACTAATATTAGTTACATCATTTTTTGTAGTTCCCCCTGTTTTATCTCAAGAGATTACTGATAGTGAATTTAGCAAAAGTTTTGAAGATAAATCTCTTCCAGATAGTGATCCGGAACTTAGTTTAGATGAAGATCCACTTTCAGATAGTGATCCAGAACTTGATTTAGATGAAGATCCACTTTCAGATAGTGATCCAGACCTTAGTTTAGATGAAGATCCACTTTCAGATAGTGATCCAGACCTTAGTTTAGATGAAGACCCACTTTCAGATAGTGATCCAGACCTTAGTTTAGATGAAGATCCGCTTTCAGATATGATCCCTAAATTATCAACTGATGAAGGACCTCCTGTTAAAAAGAGTACTGAATTTTCTTCAGAGGCTAATCTAATAAAAGAAGCCAGCCCAGTGCTTGGAATTGAAAAAGATCCGCTCGCTAGAACTGTCCCGAAAAAAGTCTTTAAGGAAGATCAATTTCAAAAAGACAGTCTTGAAAAAGTTTTTGCAGAAGATCTAATGTCAAAAAATGAAGGAGACGTAGTTTTAAAGGAAGACTCATCAAGCAGAGTTAATGACAAAAGTGATCTCCAAGAAGACTTTGAATTCGAAGAGGAAAAACCTGAGGATTATGATCAGTTTCTTGAGGAAGAAGAATTTAATGTTAAGGTAAATTTTTCCCATAAAGTTAAAACACTTTTAGGCGCCAGTGAAACTGTAGGATTGTCAGTCTTGGAACCTTTATTGAGTGAGGTAAAGGAACTTCGTTTTGTATCTACATATGATCAGTCTGTTAAAATTAACACATCTCCTAAAATGTATAATTTTTTCAGGCTTTCAATTAGTTTTTCCCAAAATTATGAAGTAAATAAAAAGCGACTTTTTGATGGTTATGCAACTTTGCGAGAAATTTATTCAAATTATAGAACAGGGCCCCATCAATTACGTTATGGAGCTCAGATTTTTAGTCTTGGTAAGGTAGATTTGGATAAAGTAATTGATGTCTTGCACATGAACAATGTAATGGGTTTATACACTTTTGACCCAGATGATACAAAAGACTCCCTTACATCTATTAGATACAATTGGTTTCGTGGGAGCCATACGGCCACAATGTACCTTGCACCTATACGTCAACAGTCTTTTGGTATGAGGTTTACAGATTTTCGAGAGGGGATTGAGGAAAATGCAACTGATTCTGAAGATAGTAAAGTCTCATTTTTACGTGACTATTATGGTTTGCAATATCAGTGGACTGGAGACATCGTTGATACCCGTTTGGGTTTATTTCACTGGTTTGATGCTAATCCATATATAAAATTTGAATACGAGGGAGCATCAGAAACTGATTCTGCAGCAGTTCAAGAATCATTTGAAAATATGCTTGGTAATTATACTGAAAAAGAAACAAGATCTGATTTCATAACTTTTGAATTAGATGCTATCTGGACTGATATGGTATGGAAATTGGAATCTGGACTATTCAAGAAAAGAAACTTCTATTCTTATGAAGTTCCAGAGGAAAGACAAGTGAAACTATCCACTTTTCAGTCACCTCACTTTGCATTTGCTACATCATTTGAAAGGACATTCCCGTATTTTTATTGGCTAATGATATATTCCCACCGCAAGTCTTATAATGTGCCTGAAAATACTCATGTTTTTCTATACGAAAATGAAGAATCTCTAATTCAGAGAACTAGAGAAGTTATACGAAATCAGGTTTCAGGGGTTGCAGTCTTAAAAACTCCAGACAACTCACTTCGCATAACTCTTTTGAATTATCAGACGTGGCCTTTCGTTCAGAAAGGTTTTGCTTCCCTTTTCACATGGGAACATTACAAGGAAAACCTTGAATTAGAGCTTAAATTTTTTAGTTTGAAAACAGATAGGCAGAAAATGTTAAATAATCAGATTGCAACAAATCAGGTATTTTTGACATATACTCAAAAATTTGCAGCAAATTAGCTTTTGAATGTTAATACGATTTTTCAATACTGTTAACAAGTTTCCAAAAACAATTCTTCTAATTATTCTAGCGCTTAGTACGTTCTTTTTTTACCAAGCAAAGGAAGGGTTGTTTGACCATAAAACTGGAAAGATACGCATCAACAGTACAGTAGAGCCTTTCATTGAGCGAGATTCAGGAGCATACCAACAATTCCTCGAAGCCAGAGAGGCATTTGGAAGTGCGGAAGTTATTGTTGTTGCACTTCACAATATTGATAGAAAACCAGTCGATCTTAAATTCCTAATTACTCTTAGTATGCTTCAAAGAGAAATTGAGCAGATTGTTCCGGGGACCGCAAATGTTATGAGTATGCTGGATATTCCGCAGTCTTCTGGAATATGTGTTGGAAAATCCTATTTTCATCAAATGGACTATGGATCAGTTTGTCAATCACTACTGGATAAATATCAACATGATATTGCCTGTTTGAACAGTACATCAGAAAAAATAGATTCTGAGAAGCAAGCAGATGAAGGGCTAGAGGAAAGTCTTGAGGATTTCATTGAAGCTAGTTTGGAAGACAGTCCCGATGAAATTCTTGAAGAAAATGCAATAGAAAGTCCAGTTAATGAACAACAAGTCCTAGATGATACAGATTATTATACTGAGCCAACTTTAGAGTGCGGGTTGACTAGTAAAAAACAGAGTCCAGAAAAATTGCATGATAAAATTAATATTAAAATAAAAGCAATTATAAGCAGATTAAAAAAACATCCTCTTTTTGAGGGAGATTTACTATCCAAAGATTCGAGTACTGCATCACTTATATTGACTTTCAAGCCTGGATCAAATCCTGAATCAGACAGTACTCAGAATATTTTGAAAGAACTGCTAACAAAACATCAAAAAAAGTCTCAAATCGCAGACAAACTTCGATTAGCATATGCCGGACAGTCTCGACAAATAAACCAAGCTGGTTTGCTCATAAACGAGGATATGGAAAAAATTTTCCCACTCAGTATTCTGCTGATCGTTGTGATACTTTTATTTTCATTCCGTAGTTTTTTGGCTGTTATAGTGCCATTAGCTGTAGTCTTGTCAGGAATTATTTGGACTGCAGGAATAGTCGGTTTAATTGGGGGAGAGCTTAACTTAGTTACAATGGTCTGTGCACCTATCATTCTATGTGTCGGAAGTGCTTACGTTATTAAATTTCTAAATCAATACCAAACTGAGTCAATTCAGCTGCGAGAAGCCAAAAATCCTGAAGACCTTGATACAACTATTCCAGAAATTATAACAGCAACTATATCCTCTGTAACTGTTCCTGTAACGGTTACAGCAATCACTACTGTTGCAGGATTTATAGCACTTGTAGTAAGCCCAATCCCTGCAGTTCAAGAACTAGGTCTTTATTCAAGTATTGGTATAGTTATAATCAATCTATTTACGCTTACTTTGGCACCAGCATTACTAAATTTTATCAACCTGCCGGAGTTACCAGTCAGAAAAAATCAAAGTGGATTACTGAATAGCTTTTTCAATACAATTGTTGAATGGTTAAGGATCCATTCAAAAAGATTAATTTTTATATGGTTAGTAGTAGCTGCAACTGCATCTTTTGGAATGTTTGGAATCAGTATTAACAGTTCAACTAAGACGTTTCCTGCAAACAGTCCAATCGTAAAGGATTTAAATTTTATTGAAAATGAATTGGCTGGAACAGATTCGCTACGTTTATTGTTCAAGGCAAAATCGGGAGATATTAGTCAGAATGATAAGGTTCTTAATTCATTGAAAACAGCAAAAACTATTTATGGACTGAAAAAGCTTCAGGACTGGCTTTTTCAGGTAAATGGAGCTTCGGAAATTGCCAGTATTGAGGGATTAAAAATTGATAAAATTAATTCTCCTGTTGATGTTATTGATCATTATCGGATGGGACTTGATAAATTGACCGATGAAGAGGTAGTGAAATTTTTTTCTAAAACAGGTAAAAATGGACCTAAATTTTTAAGTGATGCAGAGGATATACTTCAAGTTACTCTGAGAATGAGCTCTAGCGGCTCTACATCTTTTCTTGCTTTAAGGGATTTACTATTAGAAAAAACTCCGTTGTTTTTGCCTGAACTTGATTTCAGTTACACTGGTGGAGGAGTACTTGCGAGTGAATCTGCAAATAATATAGCACAGGGACAGATTGACAGCGTAATTCTGGCACTTGCATTAGTCTTTGTAATGCTTTCATTACTTTTTCTTTCTTGGAAAATGGGAGTGATAGCTTTATTCCCTAACGTAATTACAATTCTGGTTTTTTTCGGTTCTTTGGGATGGCTTGACATTCCGATTGGAGTAACTATTTCAGTAATTGCAGCGATCGCTCTCGGTATTGGTGTTGATGACACAATTCACTTTCTGAGTCATTACAATGAATCTGCTAATAAACTTCGTAATAAACGGAAAGCATCCATTAAAACTGTCCCTGTTGTAGGACGTGCGATGCTATTTTCTACAATGGCTCTTTCAGCAGGATTCATTTTATTTTCTCAATCAGAGATGGAATCTGTAATTCTATTTGGAACTTTTACTGCGGTCACATTGCTAGTTTGTCTTGCAATAGATATGACTTTTCTACCTTCGGTAGTTATGGAAACTGGTTTAATAACTGTGTGGGATTATGTTGGACTAAAATTCGACGAAGAATTTGTCAAAGATATCGATATGTTTGAAAACATGACAGTAAGAGAAGCAAAAATGGCAAGCCTAATGGCCTACACAGTTGATATGGAACCCGGAAAGCAATTATTTTCTCAGGGAGAAATTGGAGAGGAAATGTATGTGGTATTAAGTGGTTCTATATCAATCTTCCTTGAAAATGATGAAAATAGAACAGACCTTGTACGTTTAGAAAAAGGTAATACTTTTGGAGAAATGGGCTTATTCAGGAATGCTGATCGAAGTGCCAGTGCTGAGGCTTATGAAAAAACCAGACTACTAGTTATTAATAGAGATTGCCTTGAACCACTTAAAAAACGCCGACCTAGAATTGCAGCTAAACTGTTTTTGAACCTTGCCAATAATTTACAATCATCCTTAAAAGAGACAGATGAAAGGCTTCTTTCTCAAAAAGACTTTAATCTTTCTCTCCTTGAAACCAAGTTGCTTGAAGATGCGCAATTAGAGCAAAAAGAAATGTCTATTGATCCTAGTTTAGAATGGAAAAAGCTTGGTAAAAAAAGGCAAAGCAAGCTTCAATCATTCACCAAGCAGTATTCAGTTTTAAAAGGTAAAAAATTAACAAAAATTAATCCAGAAAAAGGGAATTTCATTTTCATTAAATCAGGTGAAGTAGCAGTTGAATCAAAAGTTTCTTCAGAAAGTAATGCATTTTCTGTGGGCTATTGCTGGACAAGAAAAGGGTTTGATTTGGCAGGGGAATTCGTTCTTTGTGAAGGAAAGGCTGATTCTATTGCTCAAGCAACTGCGCGCAAAGATTCAGAACTTATGCATTTCACAAGTGAAAGTCTATTATCTCTCACCCAAAAAGAGCCGCGTCTTGCAGTACAATTCTTAGAAAATCTTGTTTGTATGCTCTCTGATCAACTTGCAATTGCTGATAAACGTCTGCAAAACTGCTAAAAATATTTTTAAAATTTACAAAAATTAGTATCATGTGTAGATTTTTTTTACACATTTTTTAAATATCTGCTTACAGACATTTGAATTAAAAAAAAATTGATCAAATTAAATATTTATGTCGACTGAAAAGAATTTAAAAATTATGGTAGTTGATAATTTTTCTCCCACAAGAATAATTTTAATTAATCAACTGCGAAATCTTGGTTACGTTAATACCGTTGAATCAATGGATGGATTTTCCGCATTAGCAAGATTGAAGTCAGCTTTATTTGATCTAGTTATTACAGACTGGAGTCTGTCTAACATGAGTGGGTTAGACTTGTTAAAAAAAATTAGGGGAGATTCTGAGTTGATGCATATTCCAGTTCTTATGATTACTCCAGATGATTTTAAGGGAAATATGATTACTGCAATCAAAGCAGGTTTGAACGATTATATAGTCAGGCCATATGAGTATCACAAATTCAAAAACAAACTGGATAAAATATTTCATTGAGTTGCAGTATTAGCTCCATCAACCTCAAATATCAATCAATTTTGAAATCATCTAATATATAACTATAAATTCATTGAAATCTTCTGTTTGCCCTTTGACTTTATCAATTTTTCTTACGATGGCTCCTTTAGGTCCTTTGTAACACCATTTTAAAAAGTTTCCCATTGCTTCATTTCCCCCCTGTGCAGTCACAAGAACTGTTCCATCTCGCATGTTTTTTACACTCCCTGTAATAGACAGTGATTCGGCTTTCTTTTTTGTATAATACCGGTAACCCACCCCCTGCACTCTTCCTACAATGATTAAATCAAGCCTCAGTTCAGATTCCATTTATGCCTCCTAAAAT
>CACFAY010000036.1 GCA_902564345.1 uncultured SAR324 cluster bacterium | reverse complement strand
CCTTATGATTTAAAATAATATGGAAAAAGAAGAAACTGAAATTAAGGATGAAGCAGAAGTTTATGTAGCCAAAGCATTTTATATAATTTCAGCTGGGTGTATAGCCTTTATGATTGCTGCTTATATTTTTGCTTTTAATTGATTTATTGAAATTTTTTTTCATATAATAAATATTTATTAACTAGATTTATAATAAGTTTGTTTAGAATCAATTTTGTAAAATGATCGAATATTTCGTAACAAGTGCATCATCATTCTCCGGGGATATAGACGACCTATTTAATTTGATAACCGTAATAATAGGTGTCGCCTTTTTTTTGACGCTTGGGACATTTATTTATTTTATGTTTCGTTTCAGAAGAAAAAAGGGGGTTAAAGCTGAATATATTACTGGCGAGAAGCACAAAGAAAAGAAATGGACCCATTATCCACACTACACAGTAATTGCCTTAGATGTTGTTATTATAGCCTTTAATATCATAGTTTGGGTTCATATAAAACAGACTCTACCTCCAAAAGACAACCTTATTCGGGTCATTGGCCAGCAATGGAGTTGGGCTTTTATTGATGCAGGACCAGATGGAATACTTGATACAGAAGATGATATTGCTACTGTTAACGACCTACATGTAAAAGTTAATGAGACATATCACTTTGAATTGCAGGCCCGAGATGTGATTCACAATTTTTCTGTGCCGGTGTTTAGATTGAGACAAGATGGAATGCCGGGCAGAACAATCAAAGGATGGTTTAAACCAACTAAAACTGGGACTTATGATATTCAATGTGCTGAAATGTGTGGCTATGGTCATGGTATAATGGGAGCCGCAATTACAGTTCATACAAAAGATAGCTATAAAGAAACTATAGCTCAGATCAACAACGGGACATATGAAAGCCACTATCAGAAGCGAAAAGGTTCAAAGACACCTTTGCCATCTGATACTGCGCAGACTGATAAAGAAAGTTCCTTTGCAAGACTTTTAGCCAGAGTATTCTAATATCTTTAAATCAATATAAAGGGAAAAATGAGCCAATCAGCTACCGCAATCCAAACTGACACTCATGCGGAACATCATGAAGAATTAAGCTTTCTATATAAATATATTCTACCAGTAGATCATAAAATGATCGCTATGCAGTACATGTTTACAGGATTGATCATGGCTGTTATAGGAGGATTTTTCTCATATGTTTTCCGAATGCAACTAGCATTTCCAGGAGAATCTGTTCCTCTATATGGAATTGTAGGACCTGGAGAATATAATATGATGGTAACAAATCATGGAACGATTATGATTTTCTGGGTTGCAATGCCAGTGTTAATAGCAGCTTTCGGTAATTATCTGATACCCTTGATGTGTGGATGCGATGACATGGTTTTCCCACGTTTAAACAGATTGTCATATCAAATTTTCCTTGTAAGTGCTCTAGTTCTAATTTTTTCTTTTTTTGTAAAAGGAGGAGGTTTCGGAGGAGCATGGACCGCGTATCCACCGCTCTCTACGGTACCCGAATATAATCTGACTGACTGGGGTGCTTCTCTTTGGATTCTGGCAGTGGCTCTAGAATTCGTTTCTTTTTTGCTCGGCGGGATTAATTTTGTTACAACTGCAATGAATGCACGTGCTCCTGGAATGAAAATGATGGATATTCCAATAGTAGTCTGGTTTTTAGTTATTGCAGTTATTTTATTCATGGCCTCTGTTGGGCCTCTGATAGCAGGAGCAGTTATGCTCTTCATGGACCAAAGAATAGGAACAACTTTTTTCCTACCATCTGGTGGTGGTGATCCTCTCCTATGGGAACATCTTTTTTGGTTTTTCGGACATCCTGAAGTATATGTTGTTCTGCTTCCTACTATGGGAATAGTTGCAGAAATAATTACAGTTTTCTCTAGAAAAAAATTATTTGGATACCGGACAATTCTCTACACTGCCTTTGCCACTGGTGGGCTATCTTTCGTAGTTTGGGCACATCATCAGTTTGTCGCAGGTATTGATCCTCGTATGGCAAATGTTTTTGTTGTCACAACTCTATTGATATCTATACCTATTGCTGAAATGCTCTTTAGTTATATTGCGACCCTTTATGGAGGTTCAATTGAGTTCAAAACGCCAATGCTATGGGCCCTTAGCTTTTTGTTCGCATTCCTTATAGGCGGGGTTACAGGTATTTATTTGGGAGCAAGCGCACTAGATGTTTATTTTCATGACTCATACTTTGTACTAGCCCATTTTCATTACACATTCTTTCCAATTACTATCATAGGAATGTTTGCAGCCATAACCTACTGGTTCCCTAAAATGTTTGGTAGAATGATGAATGAAACTTTAAGTAAGATTCACTTTTGGGGAACTTTCATTCCTTTTAACTGCATTTTCTTACCCCTGTTCTTCCTTGGACTTGCCGGACAACACCGTAGGATATATAACTTCAGTCATTACCCAGACTTGGCTACTGAAAACCTTCAGGATGTGAGGGTTTTTGCCACTACAAGTTTAGTTATAATGTTACTTTTCCAAGGAATATTTCTTTACAATTTTTTCTACAGTATGTTTAAAGGAGAAAAGGCTCCGGACAACCCTTGGAAAGCCAATACACTTGAATGGACAGTACCGTCTCCCCCACAGCATGGCAATTTCAAGAAATTACCTACTGTTTATCGTGGAGCATATGAGTACAGTGTCCCTGGGCGTGAGTCAGATTACTGGCCGCAAAACATGCCACCTGATAAAAACTGAATTTTCAATTATATCGTAGATTTATGAACTCAAAATAGAATTAATTATGTCTAACAGAGGACCTGTTGCCACTCACCGTTCATCAACCGGCATTCCTACTGGGAGATTGGCCACATGGTGGGTAGTTGCTTCAGAGATATTTATATTTGGAGGATTGATAGCCTGTTTCGTTTTGTTTAAATTAAATGGAACTCCAGGTTTTGAAGATGCATCTAAAACCAGTGTTGCTGCAGGAGCATTCA
Organism: uncultured SAR324 cluster bacterium; assembly: GCA_902564345.1. GTDB lineage: Bacteria > SAR324 > SAR324 > SAR324 > NAC60-12 > Arctic96AD-7. The sequence continues at coordinate 10,250 of CACFAY010000036.1, read as the reverse complement.
ACACTTTTGTTTTACTGACTTCAAGTTTAACTATAGTACTAGCACATGCAGCTATTGAAAGTGGAGAACGTAAAAAGGCATTCAACTATATTTGGTGTACAATTGGAGGTGGAATTGTTTTTCTTATTGTAAAGACGTACGAATACTCAGGAAAGATTATAAGCGGAGACACAATAACAGAAAATCTATTTTGGTCTTTCTATTATACGATGACAGGACTGCACGCACTGCATGTGATTGGTGGAATGGTTATAATGGCACTAATTTCATTTGATATACTCAAAGGTTACAATTTTCAAAGAGTTGAATTAATAGGTATTTACTGGCATTTTGTAGATCTGGTATGGATTTTCTTATTCCCTCTTTTTTACATTGCAAATTTTTAATTGGTCTTAAATATTAGAGAAATGTTATGAGTGGTACACATACACACCCTAACTACGTAAAAATATGGTTTTGGCTGGTAATACTCCTTGTAATTAGTACGGTCGGTCCAATGCTCGAAATTCCGATTATCACTTTAATTACGGCATTTGGAATTGCAGTCGTAAAAGCATTTATGGTTGCATCAAACTTTATGCACCTTAAATTTGAGAAACATATTATATGGTTCATGATGATAATGTCATTAATTCTTCTCGGTGTTTTCTTCTTTGGTGTTGCTCCTGATATAATGCAGACTAAAGGAGATCAATGGATAGATTGTATATCAGATAATTCATGCGTGGAGCAACGATTATGAAGAATCCATCCTCAAGCCAAAGCGTATTGTTTTCAACTGCAGAAACCGCAGTTTCCGGACAACCCGAAATAACTAAGACTCCTATTTCAAGCGGAGTGATTGGAATGCTAATCTTTATGGTCACTGAAGCAATGTTTTTTGCGGGATTGATCAGTGCCTACATGGTCATAAGGGCAGGGATAGAAGAATGGCCGCCTTGGGGTCAACCACGGCTTCCTGTAGTCGCAACAGCTTTTAATACACTTGTTCTACTGGCTAGTGGCTTTATTATGTCTCACTCTCGTACGTGCTTTAAAAAATATGAATTTGCCTTAGGCAGGCGGTGGCTGGGAGTTTCCATTTTATTAGGGACTTTTTTCTTAGTGTGTCAAGGTTATGAATGGCTTCAGCTTCTAAAATTTGGATTTACTTTATCTTCTAGTGTATACGGTGGATTATTCTATCTTCTTATTGGTGCACACGGTTTTCATGTTATGGCTGCGCTGGCTATTCTAATTTATCTGTGGTTTCAAATGAAATTCTCAGAAAATCCAGTAACTCCTGAAGGTATTTTCCCTTTCCAAATTCTTTGGTATTTTGTAGTATGTGTTTGGCCGATTCTATATGTTCTTGTTTATTTGTCTTGAATCAAATCTCACCTTTAATTGATAGATGTTTAGATCAATTTACTATTCAGTCTTCGTGCTTAATATACTAATTTTATTAAGTATTTTTAATTTGCCTAGGACAGCATACTCATGTGCTGTATGTTTCTCTGGGTCCGAAGAATCATTGCAGGCCTATTATATAACCACAGTCTTCCTGACCTTGCTGCCCGTGTTAATGGTTGCATCGATTGGATATTGGATTTATCGCAAATACAGAGGTAACTGAAGAAATAAGAAATAGTAGATTCATTTCAAGGCTGGCATCTCTACAATTAGATCAACTAACTTTAAGCAAAGCTCTCCTTAACAAAAAAGTTTCACATTATAATTATTGCCGCTCATTAATTTTCATAAGTGGTACAAGATCAGATAAATCATCACACCTGTAACAGAAACATATAACCAAATAGGCATGGTTAATCTAGCTATTATAGGATGCTTCGCAAAATTACCTGTGACCGCAAAATAAACGGTTGTTAAAATCATAGGTAGGACCACTGCAGATAGTAATATATGAGAAATAAGTATGAAAAAATAGAAAATACGCTTCAATCCTTCTCCCTCATACAATGTATCACCATGAAAGGTATGGTAAATAAGGTAACTTATTAGGAAGAGGAAAGAGAAAGTCAATGCGCAAAGCATAAATTTTAAATGTAGCTCCCGTTTCCTTTTTTTAATTGCTAAATACCCAGCCAAAACACAAAATGCACTTAATGAATTAAAAATTGCATTTACTATGGGAAGATAACTTATAAAAGTTAAGTTAGAAACTTCTAACGGTTCCTTAAGGTATATTAACCAGATTAGAAACAGCAAAATTCCAGCTGAAACCACTATTATTGAAGTAACAGCTGTCTTTGTAGAAACTGTATTTATCATTTTTTATCTTTTATATGATGATTTGTTGCTAATGCAAAAAACATTAAACCTGTAAGTGTGGCAGCTACTGCGGTATGTAAAGCTGATAATGGAACAGGCACACGAAGTACCGAATTTAAGACACCCACAATAATTTCAAATAAAATTAAAAAAACTATACAATTGTTTATGGTATTATATCCAAACCTTTGCTTAAGCCAAACCCAAGACATAATAATCAGAGTCATCCCTCCAAAAATTGCTATAAAACGGTGAAGCATATGAATCCATTCGTTTCTGAATTCGGGCATGAAACGCCCAAGATAATCATCTGGTGCAGGCTGCAAAATATGTCCTTCAATTCCAGTCAGTTTGGAAATATCTGTACCGCTCATACCAAATGAAAAATAACTCCCTTCATGACAACCGGGGAATGCCTCACAGTATAAACCTGAGTAAGTAGTACTGTTATAACCACCAGAAGCAATGATTATAAACAAAACAATTATCATTAATCCAACCCTTAAATATATGCCCGGCTTTTCCTGATTTTTTGGGAAGACAGAAAAATTAGTTTCAGAATTTTTCAAGCCTTCTAAACTGAAAGTGATACTAGCTAGATAAACCAGCACACCAAATAAAAGATTCCCTAAGATTAAATGGAGAGTAACAATTGGTGGCCATAATGTCATAGTCACTGTCAAAGCACCTATAATTCCCTGTATACAAACTAAAACCAAACTGAATAAAGCAAGACCTCTAAGATGTGAATATGAGCGTCGCCCAAAAGAGAAAAGTGTAATTATGATTATTAATAATCCAAGAAGTGCCGCGGCAAATCTATGACTTACTTCTAAGGCAATTTCATATCCGGCTGGAGGAATCAATTGGCCAAAACATAGTGGCCAGTCTGGACAAGATAGACCAGCATTCTTTAAACGAACAAACGCTCCATATGGAATCAAAGGCCAAGTTAGAAAAGCTGAAGCAAAGCATAACCATTTTAAAATCATTGGTATTTGAATTTTTTGAAAAAATAATATAGTGATTATTAATTATTACAATCTTGTGATTCAAACTCAAGATTCAGTATTTTAAAAACACATCCCTTCTTAAAAGTTCTTAATACTCTCAAAATATCTTAATACACAGCATTTAAAAAATAATCTCTAACCTATACATTTTTTGTTCAAGGTATTTTCCTAATCACCGATAAATAAGTGAGAAGAATATATTCTGTATAAGAACAGTTCTTTTCTTAAATATTATACAAAATTAATTGAATTAAAAATAACAATTTGAAGGGAATATAAATGTATTTACCAAACATCGATGCAAAACTTTTAAAACGAGTTCAGTCTAAGGAATTTGAAAATTCTGTTGACCAGGCTGTGAGATCTTTCATGTATGATTTAGACTTTATGCTATTGGAAGAGCAACACTTAACAACTGACCGGAATTATTCTTGCGTACATCCAAATTCAGCAATAAGTTGGGTTAAGCCTGTTTGAAGAGAAAATCTTAGGAAGTGAAAAAATCATGCAGTTAAAGAGAATGTTTCATTCTCCTTTTTGACGGAACGGGATGGAGCTGGAATGACACAGTCTGGCAGCAAAATTTCAAACACTACTCCTCTATTATCTAGGAGATTACATCCTCTTATTGTCCCTCCGTGCGCTTCAATAAGTTGTTTACCTATTGAAAGTCCCAAACCGGTTCCTTTTTCCTTGCCTTCGGTTTGAAAAGATTGGAACAAATTTGTTAGGATTGAAGTAGGGATTGGGCTTCCATTATCAACCACCTGAATTTTAAGCACTTTCATATCTTGAGGAATAAAACGTACCTCTATTTGAGCCGGTCTTCCATCTCTTGTGTTTGGAGAATCCTGAAATTTTTCCCAAGCATTTTTTACCAGATTCACAATAACACGGACTATTTTACGTCCATCAAACCTAAGCAAAAAAGCTGGCTGTCCTGCAGGAACACGGTAATGTAGAGGAAAATCTTCTATAAAACCCAACTGTGATTCAATTTGTTCCTGAAATTCATCTAGTTGATATATATCCGGACGAATCTCCATTTTTCCAGATGCGAAATCAAGTATTTCTGTTGTAAGCCCCGTTACATTACTTGATGAATTTTTTATTCTGCGAATATATGTAACAGCTTGTACTACATCCATAGCTTTAATTCTGTCTTTGTCCAGAATTTTAAGAAGCAATGTAGCAAAGCTTGAAATAGATCCGTTAGCATTCCGAATGTCATGTCCAAATTCAGCAACTGTATTGCCAAGATCAATTAGACGCCTTTCTTTCTCTTTTGCTAATTGAAGGTCAGAAACTGTTTTCTCCAATTTCTGTTTTGAGTCTTCAAGTTCTTCAACATTTTGAGCAAGTTCTGACTGCATGGACTGAAACCTAGTCCACAAATCCTCAAGGACTGCCATTCGATGTCCTACCAAGGTCTGGTTGTTTGAATTATCTGGTGTGTATAATTCGCCTGTATCATTCTCTCTCCTGAATTTCACGAAATGTCTGCAAAGAACATCCACCTGATCGGTTATTCGCCTAGTTTGTTTATAAACTAGAATTGCTACCAATAATAATGCTATGCTTCCACTAATTAAAATCCTAATCCAGAGGATTTTCTTTTCAAATACTGAAATATCCTGAGAAACAATTAATTTACCATAAGACCCATCTTTGCCGATAGGGATCTGGAAATTAACCATTCCATCTATCTGACTAGGATTATCAGAAATTATTTTTCCTTGATTTGAAAATTCATTCCTACCTGATAGTATCTTTCTATCAAAGCTTAACTTTGTTACTCCTTGATATTTTTGTCTTAATAAATTTTCAATGCCATTCTCATTAACCAATTTCTCTTTTAGAAATCTGTCAAGATTGGATGCTAAAAGATTAAGTTCATGAAGCGTTTTTAAAGGTAGTGAAGGAGTATTTAGTGAAGAAAGAGGGAGTAAAGGACTTAAATAGTAAGTGACTGCAAAGACGATTACAGCAATGAAAAAAAAATGAGATGTTTTTATCCAAGAATCTTCTAATTTTTTTTCCAGAATATTTTGTTTTAAAATTTTCTTAGTAGAAAGTGCATTTTTCCTATTCTTTGTTTTCCTTCTAACCGGAAACTGATTTCTAAGAGTGCCTTTATTAAGAATATGAATCATACATTATTTCCAAATTAAAAATTGAGGTGTTTGGATTATCAGTTCAATTAAGACAAATGTAGACATAATTTTAAAAATTATCATTTCTTGAAAAAAAATTAAATATCCTTATGTTTAAAAGTGTATGATTTGTTATATATAAAATCACATTACAATGCAAGTATTTTTTTTAAAAAAAATAATTTTGTGTGTAATTTTTTTTAGGTAATTATACATAATTTAAATATTAATAATTATTTCATATACTTATATTTTTTGATATTATATATATTTATTCATTTAAATATTAATCATTTGAATAAGAGAACGCATATTTATTAATCAATACATAAATAAATCAAATATTGTTTAAACTAACTTTTTAAAAATTTTTTTTACATATGAATCATTTAAATCATTATATGTTCATATATTGATTTGTATTGCATTAGTATTATAACTTAATTATAATAGAGTTTGTTATACGAGCACAGTCTTTGCAAAAAGAAAATGGCTCACAGAAATTACTTAACTTAATCATAAGGAGATATCGTGAAATTAAATTACGATGACATGCAAAATGGAGTCAAAAGAACTGAAATTGCTAAAAAAGATTTCAAAGTGGCTGACCTCAGTTTAGCTGAACTTGGCCGCAAAAGTATTACCATAGCAGAGCATGAAATGCCTGGTCTAATGATGCTTCGTGATGAATATAAAGATGAAAAACCACTTGCAGGGGCTCGAATTACTGGATCTTTGCATATGACAATTGAGACTGCTGTGTTGATAGAAACTCTTATAATACTTGGAGCTGAAGTTCGCTGGTCTTCATGCAATATATTTTCTACACAAGACGAAGCCGCTGCTGCAATTGCTGAGGCTGGCATACCTGTATTTGCTTGGAAAGGAGAAAGTGAGGAAGAATATTGGTGGTGTCTTGATCAGACTTTAAAGTGGCCTGACGGTAAAGGTCCAAATTTGCTTTTGGATGATGGGGGTGACCTCACAGGCTACGTACATCAAAAACGTCCTGATTTGTTAGAAGGAATTATTGGAGTTTCCGAAGAAACAACAACTGGTATTCATCGCCTAGAGCAAATGGAAAGCCTTGGAGATTTAAAGATCCCAGCATTCAACGTTAACGATTCTGTCACTAAAAGCAAATTTGATAATTTATATGGTTGTAGAGAGTCACTTATAGATGGAATTAAACGAGCAACGGATGTTATGATTGCTGGAAAAATTTCTGTAGTTGCAGGATTTGGAGATGTTGGAAAAGGTTCTGCACAATCACTACGTAATCAGGGAGCACGAGTACTTGTTACTGAAATTGATCCGATATGTGCATTACAAGCCTCAATGGAAGGCTATGAGGTAGTCACAATGGAAGATGCGGCACCCATAGCAGATATATTTGTTACTACAACAGGATGTTCTGATATTATTTGCAGAGACCACATGGATGCCATGAAAGATCAGGCAATTGTATGTAATATTGGACATTTTGATATAGAAATTGATGTAGCCTCTTTAAATAATGACAGTTCTCTCAAGAAGATCAATATAAAGCCACAAGTCGACCAGTATGTTTGGCCCGATGGTAAGCGCATGATATTACTCGCAGAAGGACGACTAGTAAATTTAGGATGTGCTACCGGTCATCCTGCATTTGTGATGTCAAATAGTTTCACTAATCAGATTATGGCTCAAATTGATCTGTGGCAAAATGGGAGTGAATACCAGAATAAGGTATATGTACTTCCTAAATTACTTGATGAAAAAGTTGCACGGTTCCACCTTGATAAATTGGGGGTCAGGTTAACCCGCCTGAATAAAAAACAAGCTGAATATTTGAACATCTCCATTGATGGGCCTTACAAACCAGATCATTATCGTTACTAAAAGGTTATTTGAGAAAAGTATAGTTCAGCATTACATGATAAGATATATTTTATTTAGTGCTGTTTTTTTTGTTATACTTTACGTGGCAGGATGCGGGCAAAAACAGGTAATGCTTATGAATGCTCCCCTAGATACAGGGGATAAAGTTCCATTACCTCCAACAGATGAAGAGTTGTTAACCCCTAAATCATTTGTTGCCTTCATTCCTGCACAATTTGGAGAAAACCTTTCGCGCTATCATAAATCTCTTAGCGTGAGTTTTGTGCAGTCAGTATTGGAGGAACATGGAGATCTTAAAATAATTGATGATATAAGAGTAAAAAGAGCTTTAAACAGGAGTGAATTTGCTACACTCAATGCTGATCTTAAGCGAGGTAATTTACGCAGAATTGAAGATGAACTAGTAAATCAAACAATAGAGTTGGGGAAATGGCTGCAAGTTCGCTACATCGTACTTATGAGGATTCAAACGAGTCCAGAAAAAGTTGATGAAAATGATTGGAGTACTTATATTAGATTTCGGATTATCCGTGTTGAAGATCCAGTAAAAAACGAGTTGAACCATGAATTCACATTTGTATTTTCAGAATCAAATGACATTTGGGAAGAGCTAGGAAGTCTTGTGCGAGGGAGATTCCCTCTGAGTGGTTTTATTATTGAGTCTCGAGCTAATCGAGCTTATGTGCGAATCAATATTGGTCGGAAAAATCGAATCAAAGATGAACAAGAATGTAAAATTTTTCGTCGAATACGAAAAAACATTAAAGGATCCAGTGGTCGCAAAATCTCTAGTTTAGAGTTTGATAAAATCGGACTGCTTAATCTTTTTCGCGTACAAGAGGACTTCTCATGGGGCAAAGTTCCCTCAAAATATAGAGAAATTATTAGACAGGGTGACGCAGTACGTTGTTATTGAGCATATGATGGCAAAAATTTTTTGGATAAAATTCTAATTCGTGAGAAAGTACTGCGTCAACTTAACTCGCAGTCCATGCTAAAGAAATCCCAAGCTGATTCGTTAATGCTCGAATCGCTCCTTAAATGGAACGTCTTCGATCAGGCTAGAGTGATTCATATATTTATCTCAAATCCTAACGAACCTTCAACTATACCAATCATAAAGCATTGTTGGAATTCAGGAAAAAAAGTTGCTGTTCCTATAGTACTACCGAATACGTTTGAGCTAGTTCATTCTGAGATTAAATCATTTGATAACTTAATTTTTGGTAGATATGGAATTCAGGAACCCTCCATTGAATCAAGAGTAATAATGACCCCAGATATGTTTGATCTAGTAATAGTTCCTGGTGTTGCTTTTGACAGAAAAGGAGCTAGGCTAGGTCATGGTAAAGGGTATTACGACCGTTTCCTTAGACTGACCTCAGCATACTTTCTGGCATTGGCTTTCGATTGCCAACTAATAGAATCTGTACCAACTGAACTTCACGATATCCCTATGAATGCTATTTTGTCAGAATCAGGAATTATCGAAATCAACATATGATTATGCAAAATATTAGAACTTAACTGATAAAAACATGAACACTCCCTAAATACAATCCAACTGGCTTTTGATCTTTTCAAAATGAAAAAAATTTTTATTTTTATTGTTTTTTTTTTCGGATTTATTGCTTTCATTTTTTACAACCACGATTCCATTCTTTCGGCCTACGCAAAGTTCTATACAGTTAGCAACCCGACATTAGGTGCAGATGTTATCGTTGTACTCTCAGGTAACAAATTAACAAGAATTTCTCACGCATTAAAACTTTTCGAAAAAGGCTATGCTCCTGAGATACTTCTTACGGATGAGAAAAAAAATAGAATAAAATTCGCTCATCTATTTCCCACGAATGAGATGATAGCACTGGCAATGATAGAGGAAATCGGATTAAGCGTACCAGTAAGTATTATCTTGTCTCAAAAGGGTGGTGCAACTTCGACATTTGATGAAGCATATGACTTGCTCAAGTTAAGTGAGAAAAAGAAATATCGTCATATAATCCTAGTTACAGACGCGTTTCACACTCGCCGTGCCTATTATGCTTTCAAAAAAGTATTTGAAGAAAAAGAAATAAAAATAGAAATTTCAGCTGCATCTAACAAAATTTTTAACGAAAATAACTGGTGGACTTCAGACCAAGGTATTTCTGCATATGTTTTAGAAAGTATTAAGTATCCAGTTTACCTGTTATCTTCAAGAAATGTAAATTTCATTAAAAACGACTAATAATATAAATTTTCCCCTCGATAAGATCATTTTAAAAATTTGATCAAGAATTGTTCGTTTCTAAAAATAATTTAGAAATAATATCCATACCAAAAATCCTTTAATAATTGTATAAAAATAAAACTCGGACCATAAGCATATTTTTAGTTGCATGCTTTGAAGATAATATAATTGCATCCCTTATGCATAGGTATAATTAACATCTTGGTTAGATAAATTACTTTACTCTAAAGAAATGTTTTCATGACAAATACTTAGGTAGATATTTAAGGTAAGATTCTGTAAATTAACTGAATAAATTAGGTTATTCAAAAATTAATTTGCAGATTTGAGAATAAAAAGATAATGTTCATCGTCATGTCTAAAACTTAGTAATTTCGAAAAAAGAAAGATCATCAGCATAGGTAATAGGATTTGAGATGATCAATGTAATTAATATACGACCATTTTAGTAAACATTCATAATTTTTGGAAAAAATTATGCCTGAGTTTTTAATGATTGCTATTTTTATTTTTGGCGGATTGATCTTACTTTTTTTTGGAGCTGACTGGCTTGTCAAGGGCGCCGTAACACTATCTTTACATCTTGGATTAAGTCCTCTTATAGTAGGACTGACTGTTGTAGCTCTGGGCACAAGTCTTCCTGAAGCACTGGTTAGTGTACAGGCAACTTTGAATAATCAGGGAGGAATAGCTCTTGGG
>CACFAY010000035.1 GCA_902564345.1 uncultured SAR324 cluster bacterium | reverse complement strand
AGGTACTCTTGCAGTTTCCAGTAAAATCACACTCAACCTACAGCCAATTCCGGAACACAAGGTGCTTGGAGTTTGTCACTTCCCTTCATTTTATGAGGCAATGGAAACCACACAGCATCTCGTGGAACTTAAGCCAGATGCCGTGGAGCTTGTAGACCAGACGATGATTGAACTTGCATCAGAGATACCTCAGTTTCAGGACAAACTGAAACGTTTTGTTAAAGGTAAGCCGGGTTCGCTTCTGCTTGTAGAATTTACAGGAACCGAACTTTCTCCGCTTAAACAAAAACTTAAGGAATTGGATGATCTTATGGAGGATCATGGTTTCAAAAATGCTGTAGTTGAGGTAATCGATCCAAAACTTCAGAGGGAAGTTTGGGACGTGCGCAAATCTGGTTTAAACATCATGATGTCCATGAAGGGAGATGGCAAACCGGTGTCATGTATAGAAGACTGCGCAGTTGAATTACATGATCTTGCAGAATATACAAGCCGCTTAAACGAACTATTTGAAAAGTACGGAACTACAGGAACATGGTACGCCCACGCTTCAGTAGGTTGCCTACATGTAAGGCCTGTTCTGAATATGAAACAGGAGATAGATGCAAGAAAATTGAGGGCAATCACTGAAGAAACTTTTGCCATTGTTCAGGAATACAAGGGTTCACATTCCGGGGAACATGGAGATGGCCTGGTGCGCTCAGAGTTTCACGAGTTGATGTACGGAAAAAGAATTGTTAATGCATTTGAGGAAATTAAGCAAATATTTGATCCACGAAGTCTGCTGAATCCAGGAAAAATTGTTAAACCATCAAAAATGGATGACCGGAGACTCTTTCGTTATGGTCCAGACTACCAGCAGTCAAATATAAATTCTGGCCTGGACTGGTCAGAATGGGGAGGATTTGATCGTGCCGTTGAGATGTGCAACAACAACGGTGCCTGCCGTAAGTTCAACACTGAGGTGATGTGTCCATCATATCGTGTAACACTTGATGAGAGGCACCTTACAAGGGGGCGCGCCAATGCACTGCGTCTGGCTCTTTCAGGTCAGTTGGGCGAGGGAGCAATATCATCTGAGGAAATGTACGAAACGATGCGTCTTTGTGTGGGATGCAAGGCCTGCAGGAGAGAATGTCCGACTGGTGTTGATATGAACAGAATGAAGACCGAGTTTCTGTTTCACTACCACCGTAAAAACGGACTCTCACTGCGCGAAAAACTCTTTGCATACCTGCCCAGGTATGCTCCTATTGTCACTAAGTTTGGAGGACTTGCAAACCTGCGTGACCTGATTCCAGGGATTCCATGGATAACAGAAAAACTGCTTGGATTAACCAGCAGGAGAGAACTTCCGCAGTGGGATCCTAACCCATTCAGTTCTGAGGAAGTCTCTAGAGAAGTAGCAGGTCCAGAAGTGGTTTTACTGGCCGATACCTTCAGTACATACTTCGAGCCACACGTTCTGCGCGACGGACTTGCACTACTTGAATCGTCCGGACGCAGAGTGACTGTTCCTGTATCAGGCAATTCCAACCAAAGACTTTGCTGCGGACGCACCTTCCTTTCTTCAGGATTGATTGATGAGGCTAAACATGAGGCAGCCAAAGTGGTTGACAACTTGTCTCCCTATATCGAGCGTGGATTACCGATTGTGGGAATGGAACCGTCATGTGTCTTTACTATCAAGGATGAACTCCCAGCTTTGCTCCCTGGGGAAAAATCACAGAAACTCGCAGAACATGTTCAAATGATAGATGAATATATGCTTAATGAACACAGCCTGGGAGAGCTGAATCTGGAATTTAAAAAAAACGGAGCAGGAAAAATTCTGCTTCACGGACACTGTCACCAGAAAGCATTTAACTCAATGGATGCAACTGTGAGGCTGATGGAAAACGCAGGAATTGAAGTGGAAACTATCCCGTCAAGCTGCTGTGGAATGGCTGGATCATTTGGCTACCAGTCTGAAAACTACGATGTTTCAATGGACATGGCTGAACTTTCGCTGCTGCCAAGGTTAAGGAAGGCAGCCTCTGGAGAAAAAATTGCGGCATGTGGAACGAGCTGCCGACACCAGATTCAGCACGGTTCCGGACTATACGTTAAGCATCCGATTAGCTTGTTGAGGGAGATGTGTAAGGTATAGCCAGTAACGTTTTATAAAATTTAATTAAGACTCTCTGCTCAGTTTTTGTTGACAAGAGAGTCCATTGCAGCTCTTAATCCATCTGGACGATGAGGTATTTTAGATAACTCCAGTCCCATTTCAATTGCTCCCAGTGTGCCAAGCAGCATGGGTTCATTGAAATCACCCAGGTGACCAATTCTAAATAACTTACCGTTTAATTTTCCCAAACCGTTACCCAGTGAGACATTGAAGTTTTCAAGAACCACCTTACGGAACTCATCTGCGTCATGCTTCTTTGGGAGCAAAACTGCAGTGAGGGAGTTGCTGTATTCTCTAAGATTGACTGCATTTAGTTCAAGCTCCCATGCCTTCACAGAAGCACGTGCTGCATCTGCAAGCCGGCCATGCCTGTAAAAAACCTGGTCTAGTCCCTCTTCTAGCAGCATCCGGATAGCTTCTCTCAATCCATAAAGCAGATTTGTTGAGGGGGTGTATGGGAAAACTCCTTCTTTGTTTGCTTTCAGCATGTCCTGCCAATCCCAATATGATCTTGGTAAGTTTGCTCTTTCAGATGCTGCAATAGCTATCTTACTTACTGCATTGAAACTAAGGCCAGGTGGCAGCATCAAACCCTTCTGTGATCCACCCACTGTAACATCCACCCCCCAATCATCATGCCTATAGTCGATGGAACCAAGGGAAGAAATTGTGTCTACACACAAGAGCGCATTGTGACCAGATTTGTCTATTGCTTTGCGAATTGCAGGTATGTCAGAAGTGATTCCGGTTGCAGTATCATTATGAACCACGCACACTGACTTTATGTTTCGATCCTTATCTTCTGAAAGAGCCTGTTCAATTTCATCAGGTTTTACTCCTTCCCTCCAACTGCCTGGAAGCAGCTGGGCATCAAGTCCGAGTTTTATTGCAAGTTTGTACCATGTGCTTGCGAAGTGCCCTGTGTCATACATCAGCACCTTCTCACCTGAAGAGTGAGTGTTCACCAGGGCAGCTTCCCATGCGCCGGTTCCTGAAGCAGGGTATATGATAACAGGCTCTCTGGTCTGGAAAATTTCCTTTATACCTTCTAGTACCTCAAAACAAAGTCCCTTAAACTCCGGGCCTCTGTGATCGATTGTGGGGCGTTCAATTGACCGCAGGATTCGATCCGGAACATTGGTAGGCCCGGGAATCTGTAAAAAATGACGTCCACTTTGTAATTGCTGCATCTAATGCTTTTAAATATTGTCGTTAAGTATATTTAATTTTGTTTATGAAATTTAATTTAAGAATCTATTCTTCTGATTAAAAAAGTCTTAGAGTGTCCAAAATATACAATCATTTGGTTTATTTTACAAGAACAGGAAATTTTACTTGGAAGTTATCTATGTGTTTTTAAAAGTCACTTATTTTTTTGTTGTTTACTCATTTTTTTTTTGATAGGCTTTTGTTTTTTTCCAGGCTCGGATTTTTTAACGTGCCATTTTTTTAAATATCAATCCAGGAGGAAAATATGGAACAAGAAAATGAGAAGCTGGAACTGGTGTACGGTCTTGAAGATAAACCGTCACCACTTGAAACTGCGTATGCTGCGCTGCAGCACTTACTCGCAATCATCGTGGGCATCATTACGCCGACGCTCATAATTGGTGGAGTTTTGGGGTTAGGTGAGCGAATCCCTTATTTGATCAGTATGTCACTGATTGTTTCTGGTGTGGCGACCTTCATTCAGGCCAAGAGAATTGGACCAGTCGGTTCAGGATTGTTAAGTGTTCAGGGGACTAGTTTTGCGTTTTTAGGCGCAATTCTAACTGGGGGTTTTATTGTAAAATCTCAGGGTGGGGGTCCTGATGAGATACTGGCAACCATCTTCGGAATTTGTTTCGTAGGTGCTTTTATCGAGATGATTATAAGCCGCTTCCTGCATGTTTTGAAACAAATCATTACTCCAGTTGTTACAGGCACAGTGGTTATGCTGATTGGCTTGAGTCTGGTTAAAGTTGGTATTACCGACATGGCAGGTGGACAATGGTTATTGGATAACAAGCCAGAGTTTTTTGGTTCTGCACAGAACCTCGGACTGGGTATCTTAGTACTGATAGTTGTTCTGATACTCAACCGTAGCAAAAACCCAATGCTTAGGATGGGATCGATCGTGGGTGGAATTATTGTGGGCTACGTTGTCGCATGGTTTATGGGTAAAGTCAGATTTGACTTTGGAGTTGATATTATAAGTATACCTATTCCATTCAACTATGGTTTTGGCTTCAACTGGGCAGCTTTCATCGGTGTAGCATTTATATACATTATAACTGCAATTGAGTCCACAGGTGATCTGACTGCAACTTCAATGATTTCCGGTCAGCCTGTTGAAGGAGACAAATACATGGAGCGCATCAAGGGCGGTGTATTAGGAGATGGAATCAACTCTGCAATTGCAGCCATTTTCAATACTTTCCCAAACACTACCTTCAGCCAGAACAATGGAGTGATTCAGATGACTGGCGTTGCAAGCCGATACGTAGGCATGTACCTTGCGGCTTTTCTGATTATACTAGGTTTGTTCCCAGCAATTGGAGGATTCTTCCGTTCCCTGCCCAATCCTGTTTTAGGCGGGGCTACAATTGTGATGTTCGGAACAGTTGCTGCTGCAGGTGTAAATATTATTGCTTCGATGGGACGCCTTGGGCGACGTGAGATTTTGATAATTGCTGTCTCCCTGGGAGTCGGACTTGGACTTGCTTTTGTCCCAGAAGTCCTGAGTCAAACCCCAAAGGCCATTCAGCAAATATTTGGATCAGCAATCACTTCAGGTGGTTTGACTGCATTGATTTTAAATTTGGTCCTACCGAGAAGTAGTCAGTCTTAACTTTAACTTTTATCTATACAGGGGCAGTTAAAGTGGCTGCCCCCACGTCCTGAGTCGTCCTGCAATAATCTAAAAAAGTATGCGTATTCTACGCAGATTACATCAACAAATGAACAGTATATATATATTAATAATTGGTTCTTCATGAAACTTTGGATAAAAAATCCTCTCAGCATTCTCGCTGAAAATGCAGGAGGTGGAATTGTAGTTGAAGGAACTTCAATTGTTGAGTTAGTCCACTCGGGGGCAAATCCTTCTCTAACTTATGATTCGGTTTTTGATGCGAGTTCGCACGTAGTACTACCTGGTCTGATTAATTTGCACCACCATTTCTACCAAACTCTTACCCGTGTTTATCCAGCGGCGCTTAATAAAGATTTATTCCCATGGCTCAAAACACTTTATCCAATTTGGTCAAAATTAAATCCTGAAGCATTGCTGCTCGGGACACGCCTTGCGCTTGCAGAATTGCTCCTTTCAGGTTGTACAACAACATCAGATCATCACTATGTTTTTCCGCCTGGACTGGAAAAAGCAATAGACTGGCAAGTGGAAGAAGCACAGCAACTTGGTATAAGAGTTGTGCTTTGCCGTGGATCAATGGATCGATCTCAAAAAGATGGCGGCCTGCCCCCGGATTCAGTTGTACAGACAAGTGATGAAATTTTAGAGGACAGCGAGCGCCTCATCAACAAGTACCATAATTCAAATGAGGGAGCCATGACACAAATCGCACTTGCGCCATGTTCTCCGTTTTCGGTCTCCGAAGAAGTCATGAGTGAAAGCTCAAAGCTTTCAAAAAAACATAGTGTATTGCTTCACACACATCTTTCAGAAACTGAAGATGAAAACAGTTTTTGTTTGGATAAAATGGGGTGTCGTCCGTTAGATTATTTGGAGCAGGTAGGATGGCTGACTGACCGAACATGGCTTGCTCATGGTATTCATTTTACCGACACTGAAATTCAAAAACTTGGTGCCTCAAAAACCGGGATTGCACATTGTCCCTCCTCAAACATGCTACTTTCTTCTGGAGTGTGCAGGGTCACGCAATTAGAGAAGTCTGGAGTTCCAGTAGGAATTGGAGTTGATGGATCTGCCTCAAACGATACTTCAAACATAATGAAGGAAGTCAGGCAGGCTTTTCTACTTCAGAGACTTCACAACGGATCACAAGTTACACATTTAACTGCATTGAGCTGGGCTACTGAAGGAGGAGCAAATGTTCTACGAAGACCAGAAATTGGGAGAATTAAACCCGGAATGCAATCAGACCTTGCACTTTTTAAATTGGATGAATTGCGTTTTTCCGGATACGGTGATCCATTAGCAGCACTTGTAATTTGCGGAGCTGAAAGGGCGGACTATGTGATGGTCGCAGGAAAGTGGCTCGTGATAGACGGGCAAATACCTGGACTTAATTTGAATGAGCTAAAAAATCAACATCACAAAGCGGCAACAGATCTTCAAGCAATTTATTTGAAATAATTAATAGGGTAAGGTCAATCACACAACTGAATGTGAGACTGACCCTTTTAGTTTTTGGGATATTTTATTTGCTACTCAATCTTCCTAATTCTGTGATTTGTTCCATCTGCGACATATAGATTATTACCATCAGTTGTTATCGCTCTGGGAGCTCGAAAACTTGCTGAAGTACCTGTGGCGTTGTCTGCGTTCCCAGGAGAAACTGGGGTGCCTGCTAAAGTAGTTACTAAACCTGTTGAAATAACTATCTTCCGAATAGTGTGGTTAAAACCATCTGCGACATACAGATTCGTTCCATCTGTTGTGATTTGAACGGGATTCCAAAAGCTTGCTGCTGTACCTATGCCATCTGCTGACCCATTGTCGGACTGACCTGCAATGGTCGTCACTGTTCCATTGTCAATCACTATCTTCCGAATTCTATGATTATACATATCTGCGACATACAGATTCGTTCCATCTGTTGTTATTCCCCTAGGTCTATAAAACCTTGCTGAAGTACCTGTGGCATCTGTATAACCTTGTGAGCTTCCTGCCATGGTCGTCACTGTTCCATTGTCAATTACTATCTTCCGTATTCTATGATTTGACTCATCTGCGACATAGAGATTCGTTCCATCAGTTGTTATTCCATGAGGATTATTAAAACTTGCCGAAGTACCTGTGGCATCTGTAGAACCTTGTGAGCTTCCTGCAAGGGTTGTCACTGTACCATTGTCAATTACTATTATCCGTATTCTATCATTACCATTATCTGCTACATATAGATTCGTTCCATCTGTTGTTATTCCCATAGGATTATCAAAACTTGCTGAAGTACCTGTGGCGTCTGTGGACCCAGATGAGCTGCCTGCAAGGGTTGTTACAGCAGTAGAAAGACTAAGTTCAATTCCTTGTATTGAACCTCCCACTAGTGTACCGGACGATGCAGTTGTAAAGCCGGTTGAATTATCATACTGACTACTCAAAGCATTCCCTGCAGCATCTTTTACTCCAGTTGTGACTCTAGTTTTGTAAGTTGTTCCACCTGTGAGATTGTCAGAGGGGTCCAGGGTAAAAGTTTTGTCAGAATTAGAACTGGATGGAGATGAAGCCATTTGAACACAATTACTAAAGTTATCAGATGACACTCTCAAAGTTCCTGAACAGGATGTATTTGAAGTATTAGTTGTAACTGAAGTTGTATCCATTGCCTTAGAGAATGTCACTGAAATGTTATCAGTGATTGCAACCGAACTTTGATTATTTGCATTAGTAGAAACTGACGTTACTGTTGGTGCAGTCGTATCAATTGCAAATGAACCTATATTTAATGTCACAGCATTTTCTAAGCTGTCAGTAACAGTAATTTTACAATCTGAATAGGTCCCATCACTTAAAGAATTTAAAGTGATAGTGTTTGTTCCAGCGATTGCTGAAGTGGTGCTTGATGAACATGAACCACTGTATGTAATCGTTCCTGCTTCTGAAGACACAAATGTGTAATCCGGAGTACTGTCATTAGTTGAACTGTCAATTGCAGAAGTTTCCACCAAAGTAGCTGCTGTTGAATCTAAAGTAAATGAAGTTAATGTAATGGTATTACTTTCATTCGCTGCCGTATCTGAAACTGATATTTCACAATCTGAGTATGTACCATCACTCAATGAATTCAAAGTTATGGTGTTATCTCCTGAAGAAACTGAAGTGGTGCTTGAAGAACATGACCCCTCAAAATATAGATATCCTGACTCAGTTGATGAAAATGTATAGTCGGGTGTGTTGTCGTTAGAAGGAGTTGTAACTGCAGTGACTTCTGTAATTACAGGAGGAGTAGTATCTACATCGAAGAATGGAGAGTCATCCTCACTGCAGGAATTGACGACAAGTGCAATACTGGGAATCAGTAAAAACAATAAAATTCTTTGCATCTTTTACCCAAAACATGAGTGTAAAAAACAACAAACACAATTTAGAAAAGAATGAGTCTAAACATGATTTTTAATCATTGTCAATATTTTTTAACAAAAATTCGAGTAGGGATTTATTTGAGTTAGTGAAGTTTGGTTTATCTAAAAACTGTTAGCAGAGCTGAAAGTGTGAAAATAGATATAAACGTGGAAATAAATACTGCACCACTTGATAACATCTGTCCTATATTATAGCGGCTTGCAAAAAGGAAAGGGTTAACACCTGTAGGCAGTGCCGCAAGTATTACAAGAACCTTAATCCATATCTCTTCCGTCAAACCAAAAACTATTACTGCCAGAATCCATACCAAAAGAGGGTGAACAATGATCTTCATCAAAACTAATATTGGAAGTTCCTTCCACTGAATTTTTTTCCTGAAACCAGCCAGTGTAGCACCAAGAGCAAACAAAGCACCTGGAGTAACTGCGTTACCAAGCAGTTTTGCAATTTCATCCAGAGGTTTCCACAAAGTGATTCCAAGCAAATTGCAAACCAGTCCACCAAGCAGACCAATAACCAGTGGATTGGTTATGAGTCCATATGAAGTTTTAGCAAACAGGGTTTTAACAGGTGCTTCCCCAATTTTGCCTATTTCCATCATGATTGTGAAAAGAGGAAACATAATTAAGCCATGAGTCCCTATAATTATAAACAAGGGTAGTGCAGCCTTATCTCCGAAGGCGAGTAGGACAATGGGAATACCAAGCAAAACTGTGTTTGAAAAACTACAGGAAAAGCCAGAGATCACCTGCTCTGAAAAAGTGATCTTGTATATTACCCTTACCATGAAGAGTCCGGAAAATAATATAAGGATTGTTCCTAAATAATAGGAAGCCAGAAAATTCCATGGAATGTGTTCAGGCAATTGGGCGTTGGCAACAGTTCGCAGCAAAAGCATCGGCACCGCAAAATCAAATACGAAACGGGTAAGTCCCTTTATTGCAGTGTGGTCAAACCACCCCAGCATGACTGTAATATATCCAATCATCAGTAGTCCGAAGATTGGTAAAATTACATCAACAACTGGTCCAAACATAATTTATTTTTCAGAAAAGATGGAATTGGATTAATTCCAAAGAGCATACTTTTTAATCAAACCTGATTTACTGCTTTTCCGCACCAAAAGGTTTGATTATTATTAGCAGCTGAGGCAGCAGAGTGAGTGCAGCAAGCAGTGCAATCAGCATTGCAAGTCCTGTGAGTAATCCAAAATAGATGCTCGGAATGAATTTTGAGAATACCAGAATAGAGAAACCTATAATTATTGTAATTGAAGTGTAGTACATTGCGTAGCCAATGCTCTCATGAGAGCGGTGCATCGAAGCAAGATAGTTATTGTCTGATTTAAACTCATGCCTGAAACGATGTATATAATGAATTGTATTGTCGACAGCAATACCCACACTGATTGCTGCAATTGTGATGGTCATCATGTCAAGGGGAATGCCCATCCAACCCATAAATCCGAGAACAACTCCAATGGAAAGAATATTGGGAAAAATTGCTATCAGAGCAATAGTTAAGGAGCGAAACAAAAACATGAACATAATTAAAAATGAGAGAATTACTGCTCCCAATGTAAGTATCTGTGAGCGGAAAAGGCTCTGCAGCATATTGTTGTAAAGAACTAGAAGGCTTGCCAGCTTACCTTTTTCCTCTGGGATACCAAGCTTGGAAGGCAACTCCTGCTTGATCTTCGTCAACAGTTCATTGCGACGCAAGTCAGGTTCCGAATCCCTTATCCGCATATAAAACCTGGCCTCGTTGTGTTCAACAGATACATAAGGATCAAGGACTATTTTCCTGAATTCTTCCGGTAGTTCATTGTAGATCAGGGCAAGCAGGAAATTATCAAGAGGTTCTCCTGAATTAAGGGTTTTTCCGACTTTCAGCATTGTACCCAGTGAAAGCACCTTGCCTGTCTGATCAAGTCCGTCGAGGTAGTCATGAATTTCTTCAATTTGTTCCATTTTTTCTGCAGTGAACCAGTATTGTGCTTCACCGGCCGATTCCTCAAATTCTTCCTCAAAGGAATCAAACTCTTCTTCATCTTCAATTTCCTCAACATCTATGCTTTCTGCTTCTTGCTGCTGAGGTGCTTCAGGTTCACTCTTCTCTAGCTGAACGATTAAATCAAGCGGTGTTGTTCCTCCGAGCTGCTGATCAATAACTTTCATGCCCTGGTATATCTCTGTATCTTCCTGAAAATAATCAATAAAGCTGTTTTCCACATTCAGTCTTGTAGCACCTATAACACTAATTATTAATGCACATATACTAATTACAAGTATGGATCTGCCGTGACGTTCAGTAATATCGGCAAAAATTTTGGTTAATGCAAATCTTGATTCAAATGATGTGTTCGGCATTATTTTTGGCATCTGCATCAAGAGTACGGGGAAAATAAGAAATGTCAGAAACAGTGAAACTCCTATACCAGCGCTCATCATCCATCCAAAGTTCATCACAGGCAAAATTCCACTCAGGACCAATGACCCGAATCCTACCACAGTAGTCAGAACTGCAAATGTGCATGGCCTTGCCATAAACATTGTTGAATCAAGAATAAGCTGGCGTTGTTCAATATCGGGATTAAGCCTTGCTATCTCACGGTAGCGAACAATCAGATGGATTGTAATGGCCATTGTGATTATCAGCTGAATTGAAATGAAATTTGAAGAAATTACTGTTACTTCCCAACCGAATAGACCTAAAAATCCACTTGTTGTCAATACTGAAAATGAACAGGTAATAACCGGAAGCAAGATCCAGCGTAGCTGCCTAAAAATTATCCATAGTGTGACCACCAAAAATGCAAGCACCGCGCTGCCAAATACTTTCAGGTCGCTGCGAATAAATGTAACTAAGTCATCTGCAACCATACTAGCTCCTCCCAGAAAAATCTTTGCCTCGTTGCGATATTTCTGAGCAATTGCACGTACTTTTGAAATGTTTTTGTTTTCAACAATCCTCATTTTATCACGGTGTTTCTTAAAATTTATCAACACCTCTTCAAGTTCTTTTTGCTCAATTACACTTATGGTTCCATCCTTTTCTTTGCTACGCAGATGATTCCGTTGCTGGAGTAGTTCCCTGTATAAGGGATCATCATGCAGATTTACCAGAAGCGCCGTAGTTTTAAAATCAGGACTGACAAGGTTGTCACTATAAATGGGGCTGTTCAGGAATTCTTTTTTGGCTAGTTCTTTGTCAATTCCTGAAGAAGAAAGGGTGGGGACATCCTCAAGCAATTCTTTTACTGGTTTGGGAGGACTCTCCAGCAGTGGGACATTAAGTATTGTCAGGACCGATTCAACTCTATCGAGGGCGAGCAGTTCGTTGCTTAACTGCTTTAGAGTATTCAAAGTTGAATCAGCAAGCAGATCTGCTTTTGGAGTGAAAGTTAATACTAGGAAATCCTGGTTGCCATATCGCTGATTTACTTTTCGAGTGAATGCCAGGTCTTTATCATCTTCTAGCAGCAGAGTTTCGGCAGACGCATCAATTTCCAGATATCGTGCTTGGTATCCAAGTGCCGCAATAAAAAGCAGCAGAAGAATAAGGATTGTTTTAGGATAGGTTAAAATTATCTTGTCGTAGAATTGCCGCAGCATCAAGCCCCCAAATCTCCTGATGAACGCATGCGTTCCATCAACTGCTCCATTGTTTCTTTTTTCAATACTCCCGAAAACTGGGAGCGATAGGTCTGTACAATACTTACACCGAGGACATCTACATCATAAACCATCCAGCCTTTCTTCTTTGTTTTGTATAGTTTATAAATCATTTCTTTCTTATCATCCTTTGTTACTAGGTAAGTCAAAACTTCCACGCGTTTTTTCTTTGTAAGCCTTGCTTCATCAACAATAACTTCTTCATCGGTATAAAGGTCCAGTTTTTCAAGATAAGAAAGTTTAAGTCTTTCTACAAACAGATTTGAAAATTCTTTACGTTTTTCTTTTGTAAGCGATTTCCAGTGTTTTTTGCCTAGACTGAGTCTTGCCATCAAATTAAAATCAAAAAGTCCATCAATAGTTTCTAATATTCCTTCTTTTTTTTCATCTTTGCTGAGACTTTTGTCTTTTAAAATGTTGATCACTATATCAACTTTTTCTTTTGTCATAGTACGGATTTCACTTACTTCATCAGCAAATAGATTAGATGAGGTAAAAAATAGGATCAAAAGAATAACCACTATTCTGCCTGTAATATTTTTTTGATGGACTTGCATGTTTACTCCTCAATTAGTTTTGCACGATTCTGCTCATAGACATCCCTTAGAAATGGGTAGAGTTCTATAGCATCTTTTTTAAGGTTCTCATATTGGCCAATCCGCAATGATTCTTGGTTTACGGTTTTAAGCATCAATAGATTTGTTTGCTGTAAAGACTGCCTGGACATACCGAGATATTCGCCCTCCATCTTTGGGAAATTATAGGGGCGATTATCAAAATAATAAACCGGGTCTATCTGCATGTCAGGATATAGACTAAACATATCTCTTAGATTTGACGGTCCCAAAAATGGCAGAACAATGTGGAAGCCTCCTCCTATACCATAATAACCCAGAGTCTGTCCAAAATCCTCTTCATGTGCTTCAAGACCAAACCACTCTTTTGCAGGGTCCCATAAACCAAATATACCAACAGTGCTGTTAAGGACAAAACGAAACAATTCCTCACCGGCATTTATTGGTTTAAGTTGGAGAGCATTATTCACAAATCGAATAGGAAAGAGGAGATTATGAAAAAAATTTTTTACTCCCCGTTGAGCAAGATCTGGCATTACCCATTCATAACCGCGAGCTACAGGATCTAGAACAAAAATATAAAATCCATCATTAAACTCCGTCATAACACTGTTGTATCCGCTGAGAGGATCAAATATTTCTTCATCTCCACTTTCAAACTCATCCTCAAAACCATCATCAAATTCTTCACCATCAAATTCTTCATCAGTTTCTGATTCAGAGTGAGTTTGAGCATATTCATTAGATTCTTCCTGTGCGAACAAAGGATTCAACATCAGGGGATGAAGAAAAAAAGAAATGATTACAAAGAATGAAATTATTTTTGAGGATTGTATTAGCATTGGTAATGATTTTCTTTAAAAAATAGCATCTCTTTTTTTGCTCTTAAGTGCAAGGTAATTGGCTTTTTGATATGTAATTCTTGACTCTAGTAATGGCATAGATATAAAAAATTAAAGGGATTCAGAAAACATTTAAGCATCCATAAATTTATTAATTAGATAAATCAGGATAGCAAATTAAAATTTATTATTAATTGATTATATTTAAGCGGACTTTGTTTCCCCTTTGATGTTTAAGAGAAACCAGAAAAGGGAGCCTAAAACTATCAGTAGCAGTGGTACTGTACTTAAGTTCACTGTTTCCCAGCCAAACGATGTTTGCAGGACGCCAGATAATAAAGAACATAGCGCGGCAGTTCCAAATACTAAAAAATCATTTACACCCTGAACAAAGGCTTTTTCCGCAGGTAGATAGGTTTCAGTTACCATTGTTGTTCCAGCCACAAACATAAAATTCCAACCTACACCTAATAGGACCAAGGCAGACCAGTAATTAATTAATTCTGTACCGGATACATTGATAGCAATACAAATAAAATTAAGCAAAATTCCTGTAAAAACAATTTGAATTGGCCCAAAACGCTTGATCAAGTTCCCAGTTATAAAAGAAGGCGCAAACATACCTAGTGCATGCCACTGGATGATAAAGGCTGCATCTTCGAATGGATAACCGCTCCCTCGTGTCATGGCAAGTGGGGTTGCAGTCATTATCATGGCCATGACTCCATAGCCTATCATTGCTGAAAGCACAGAAACTATAAATTTTGGCTGACTGAAAATAACTTTTAAGGGACGTAAGTCACCAGTTTGTTCCACAATGCTTGGCTTTGGGAGACTTATTCTGATTAAAATAATTGCAATGAAAAAATATAGAATAATAATAGATAAATAACTACCCGCAAATTCAGCATTTTCAAAAATATCTTTTCCCCTTGCCGCAATTGCAGGACCGATGAATCCCGCAACTATTCCGCCAAGCATCACATAGGAGATAGCTTTTGTTCTGAATTCTATGCTTGAAACTTCAACTGCGGTAAAGCGATAAAGCTGGGCAAAACCGTTTAATACTCCAAGACAAAAAATACTTAGACAGAAGAAAGGGAAACTGGAGTAAATTATTGCAAGTGAAGCAGAAGCCGCTCCAAATGTTCCGATACCAGTGCCAATCAAAAAACCGTAACGGCGCCCAATGAATTTCATCAGCATGGATGCAGGAATACCAGCTAACATTGTTCCCAGCAGATGAAATGTAAGAGGGAAAGTTGCCAATGCTTTGTTTTCTGCAATCTGGAATCCAACAATTGAAGATGCAGAAACACTTAAGCTTGAGGTAGAAGAAGAAAGTGCAAAGCAGATGCTCAGTAGAAGAATCGAAATATAGGTTTTAGTTTGAGG
>CACFAY010000034.1:12500-15312 GCA_902564345.1 uncultured SAR324 cluster bacterium | reverse complement strand
ATTGCCTAGTGGACGCTGATCTAGCCAACAATACAGCCAGTTGGCAGTGGGTAGCTGGGACTGGAGCGGATGCAGCTCCATATTTCAGAATTTTCAACCCGGTTAAGCAAGGGCAGGATTTTGATGCAGATGGTGAATACACAAAGAAATACCTGCCGCAACTAGCATTAATTCCTCAAAAATATCTCTTTAATCCATGGGAAGCTCCTAAAGATATACTACATGATGCAGGCATAAAACTTGGAGTTAATTATCCTAATCCTATAGTCGCTCTCAAAGAATCTAGAGAGAGAGCACTAATTGCGTTCAGTCAAATTAAGAAAAAAGTATGAGAAAAATATGTGATATTTTTCTAATAAAAAAATTTCTTTAATGAGTGTGAGCTTCAAAAAGATTTCAACTTTATATTGATTTTAAAAAATTATTGATTCTTCTGATAGCTTCTCGTGTTTTGACTTCTGATTCACAGAGGCTAATGCGAACCAATCCCCTTCCGCTTAATCCAAATCCATCACAAGGAAGAATACTGACGCCTTGCTGGTCCAGAAGTTTCCAACAAAATTCTTTTGATGAAAGTCCAAACGCCCTTGTTTCAAGTATGGCAAACATTCCTCCTCCCTGAGCAAAAAGTTTTGCTCCTTCTATGTGTTTCAGTTCCTTTTTAAGTATTTCTCTATTACTGTCCAGTCGTTTTTTTACTTTTTTAGCCGTAACTAGATCTTTTTCTAAAGCTTCGAAAGATGCATCTTGAATGAAAGGTGGAAGTCCATAGGTCATGCATAAGTTGAGATTGGTTAGGTGTCGAGTCAGTTTTTCCGTTCCTACCATCCAACCACAACGCCATCCGGTCATTCGATGAGATTTTGAGAGACTAGAAATTGTTACAGTCTGCTCATGGTTGCCGGGGAGACTAGCAATCGGAGTGAATCCTTTTGGAGCAATTTCTGAATAGACTTCGTCGCTGATAACCCAAATTTTGTTTAAGCGGCATAATTCAAGTATTTTTTTGAGGTTCTCTGAAGAATAAACAGCACCTGTGGGATTATTTGGAGAATTGAGTAAAACAACTCGTGTTTTTCGTGTGATAGCTTTTGAAATTGATTTTGGATCAGGTTGAAAGTTCATTTCAGCATTGGTAGGAATGGAAATGAAAGTTGCTCCTCCAGCGGTAACGGTGGCCGGATAAGTTGCGTAATAAAGTTCTGGAACAATAACCTCGTCCCCCAATTCCAGAAGGCAAAGGCAGACTGAAAAAAGAGCATTTTGTGCCCCTGAGAAAATGCATATATTTTCAATGCTGATTTGCTGGCCAGTGTTTTCTTGGTGTCTTTTCGCAATTGCTTTTCGAAGATGATCTTCCCCCACCACCTGTGTGTAATGATGCCTGCCACGTTGGATTGACTTTATAGCCTCTTGTTGAATGGCAGCAGGAGTTGTTTCGTTAGATTCCTCACCAATGCTGAGCATAATTACGTCTTCACCAATTTCAAATCTTTTTCTTGCTTCATAGTGAATATTCCATATTTCTGAGCTTTCACCGGCAATTCGTTCTACTAGAGAAGAATACTTCATATCAAAAAATCTAATTTTATCATTTGAATTCAATTAGAAAAAAATGCAAAACACTGTTAGTATTTGTTGGTGAATGTTATCTGAAGCAACAAATTAGTTGTTAGATTCCATTTTAGAGCTATACTTGATGGAATCAATTCAATAAATATTAAAAACCAATTAATGGATGAACAATCACGAAAATTCTATAGTAAAAAAGATCTTGGTAAACTCCTGGAGAAAGGTGTTCATATTCTTGATTTAAATTTGGTTCACATAACTAGGGATGTTCAGCTTGAAAATATTTTTCCTGGGAGCACTATTTACCCATTTGTTCGCATTTCAGGATTTAAGACACAAATACATTCAGGCGCGAGAATTGGTGTAAGAGGTCCTGTAGTTTTGGAGAATTGCATGATTGGAAAAAATTCAATTATTGGTGATTTAGGTCAGGTTACCTTGAATGATACTGTTGTTGGACCAAAATCTGTACTTGGTGCAGGAGTTGCTGAACAGGCAGTTTTTTTAGGTAATGAAACTATGTTCAATGATTTTACCACAGGCTATGGGTTCAGAGTAAGAAAGGGATCGCTTTACGAAGAAGATTCATCATCTGCCCAGCATACAGATACAAAAATGACCATATTGTTCCCTTGGGTTACATTAGGAAGTGGTATAAATTTCTGTGATGCTCTTATAGCCGGTGGCACGGGACCAGAACTTGGTTCTTTTAGTGAAGTAGGGAGCGGTACCATTCATTTCAACTACAGTATTAGGGGAGATAAGGCTACGGCGTCTTTATTTGGAGACGTTTTTCAGGGTGTGTTTCTTGACCAAGAAAGACTATTTATAGGAGGGAATAACAGTCTATTGGGTCCTATCAAAGCTGATTATGGAGCTATGACAGCAGCAGGTTCAAGGATTAAAGGTAATCTTCCTAAAGGTCTCAACTTTGGTCATACTCTGCCCAAAGCAACAGTTGATTATGATGCAAGAATATTTTCAAGTGCTTCTTTAATTGTCAAAAATCAGGTCAATGTACTAGCTCAATTGACAGCCTTGGCTAACTGGTACAAGCAAGTAAGAATAAATTTTGCAGCACAAGATCAGGAACAAAAATTACTGTATGAGTCTGGACTGCGTATGATCGAATTGAATTATCAGGAACGTATGTATCAATTAAATAGATATGTAGATTTTCTTGAAAATTCAGTTAGGCTTATGGATAGTATGCAAGCTTCAAAAAAAGAGATGTCAGAAC
>CACFAY010000034.1:0-7500 GCA_902564345.1 uncultured SAR324 cluster bacterium | reverse complement strand
GCTGAGCTACAGGCCCTACTTGAAATCACAGCACAAAGACACAAGCCCTCTACATAAAAAACACCCGCGTATTTGTTCAAGTAAAAAAATTGCAGGAGCCAAGGGATAGAATAGCAGTTAGTCTGTTTCGACTTAGGCATTCCCGGCAGCATAAATGCTGTCCGGCGTCCTTAGAAAGGAGGTGATCCAGCCGCAGGTTCTCCTACGGCTACCTTGTTACGACTTCACCCCAGTCGTCAACCAGAGCTTGGGCGCCTGCCTCCCGAAGGTTAGCTCGGCGACTTCTGCCCTTGTCGGCTCCCATGGTGTGACGGGCGGTGTGTACAAGGCCCGGGAACGTATTCACCGCGGCGTGCTGATCCGCGATTACTAGCGATTCCAGCTTCACGCAGTCGAGTTGCAGACTGCGATCCGAACTGAGAGAGCTTTTCTGGGATTGGCATGGCCTCACGGCTTAGCATCCCTCTGTGACTCCCATTGTAACACGTGTGTAGCCCTGGTCATAAAGGCCATGAGGACTTGACGTCATCCCCACCTTCCTCCGGCTTGTCACCGGCAGTCCCCCTAAAGTGCCCGGCTTGACCCGATGGCAATTAAGGGCAGGGGTTGCGCTCGTTGCGGGACTTAACCCAACATCTCACGACACGAGCTGACGACAGCCATGCAGCACCTGTCACTCGGCCTCCGAAGAGGAAACTCCATCTCTGGAGCTTTCCGAGGATGTCAAGACCAGGTAAGGTTCTTCGCGTTGCATCGAATTAAACCACATGTTCCACCGCTTGTGCGGGCCCCCGTCAATTCCTTTGAGTTTTAGTCTTGCGACCGTACTCCCCAGGCGGAGCACTTAATGCGTTAGCTGAAACACCCAGAAGGGTCGAACCCTCCGAACGTCCAGTGCTCATCGTTTACGGCGTGGACTACCAGGGTATCTAATCCTGTTTGCTCCCCACGCTTTCGCGCCTCAGCGTCAGAGTGGCCCCAGCCGGCCGCTTTCGCCACCGGTATTCCTCCTGATATCTACGAATTTCACCTCTACACCAGGAATTCTGCCGGCCCCTGACCCTCTCTAGAGATGTAGTTTCGAAAGACCCTCCGGGGTTGAGCCCCGGGCTTTCACCTCCGACTTACACCTCCGCCTGCGCGCCCTTTACGCCCAGTAATTCCGAACAACGCTCGCACCCTACGTATTACCGCGGCTGCTGGCACGTAGTTAGCCGGTGCTTATTCTTGGGGTACCGTCATCATCTTCCCCCATAAAAGAGCTTTACGACCCAAGGGCCTTCTTCACTCACGCGGCATTGCTGCATCAGAGTTTCCTCCATTGTGCAATATTCCCCACTGCTGCCTCCCGTAGGAGTCTGGACCGTGTCTCAGTTCCAGTGTGGCGGATCGTCCTCTCAAACCCGCTACCCATCGTAGCCTTGGTGCGCCACTACCGCACCAACAAGCTAATGGGACGCAGACTCATCCATCAGCGCCGGAGCTTTCAAATATATGACTTATGTCAAATATTGTTATCCGGTATTAGCTCCCCTTTCGGAAAGTTGTCCCAGACTGAAGGGCAGATTGTCTACGCGTTACTCACCCGTGCGCCACTTTAATCACTTCCGAAGAAGCTTTCTCGTTCGACTTGCATGTGTTAAGCATGCCGCCAGCGTTCGTCCTGAGCCAGGATCAAACTCTCAAGTTATAATCCTATGCTTTACTTATTTAATTAACGTCCATCTGAGCACACAAGGTGCACAGATAGGAACAGGCTTTCTGTCTATTCTTATTCCCTTTTCAAAGAACTTGCGTTCAGCTCCTGCAAACCTTACAATGCTAGCTGCTCGCTAAAGTACTGTCAATACTTTTATTGTAAAGAGAGATTAATTAAATCTGGAGATAACAGCCAAGGAGTATTTTTGTATCTTTTACTGCTAAAAATTTATAAAGGTAAAAGCAAACTTATCTGTATTTGGCTGCTGTGGTTAATTTTAACTACAATGTATTTATCTAAAATAAGCGCATCAGATTCAGCACGTGTGATAATCAGTCCCATAACAGTTCTCGGTAAAATCCCAATTCCAGAACAGCAAATACTTTTTAACCGGTTTCGTGAACAGATCAACCATCATTATACTCTGGTTTCTTATAGAGTTCTAGAAATGATTGCTGATCAGGAGGGAAGTATTGATATTGAGAACTGCAAAAGTAGCAATTGCGTAAGCAAAGTAAAGAATTTTATAGATAGAATAAGATGGCAGTTTAAGACTGATGATTTGTTTTT
The DNA here is from genome assembly GCA_902564345.1 of uncultured SAR324 cluster bacterium. Classification (GTDB taxonomy): domain Bacteria; phylum SAR324; class SAR324; order SAR324; family NAC60-12; genus Arctic96AD-7. Next base: position 5,231 of record CACFAY010000034.1, on the reverse strand, counting down.
GTTTGGACTTATTAAAAGTGAAAAAGAAACGCAGCTTACTTTAAAGCTATCATCTTTGACAACTCCAGAAGTTACACAGTTGATTGTTACACGAAATTGTCATGATTGTGATGTTTCAACGTTGATAGATGAAGTTGATAGTCTTGTTCAGAGTATGTTGCAGAAAATTGTTGAACAAAAATATATTTATCCGAAAGAAAAAGTTGCTTCTCCAAGAGATATTGTCCCAAGGAAAACCGAAGAAAAAATGGAGGAAAAAGTTGCTTCTCCAAGAGATATAGAACCTAAGACAGCTGAAAAAAAACCAGAACAGAGGCTTCAACCTCCTCCTCCAGATCCATATACCGTGGCTAGGGATGGTTATAATCAGCAAATAGGGAAATTATTAGTTAATGTAACCTATTCTCTACAGGTATTTCGCAGTGGGATGTTTGTGAAGCTTCAAGTCAGTATCGATCAGGAGGGAAATGTTGTGAATCATAAAATCATAAAATCAAGCGGTTCACAGGATTTCGATCAAACTGCAATTTTAAATGTTAAGGAGATAAAGTTTGATCCTCTTCCTGACGTTATGAAGAAATTTGGGAACTACATAGTAATTCTGCAAATTCAAAATTCTCGATAAAATTAGAGTTTTTTTTGAAAGAGTAACATTAGGAGAAAAAATTTTTATGTTTTCAGAATTTCCACAAACACTTCGCCGTTATGGGATTGATGCAGATATACGAGTAATAATGGATATGTATCGTACAATGGAAATGGGTATTGTTACAAATCTGGGTTCATTGTTTGATGTATGTCAGCATCTGATCTGTAAATCTCGAAGGGAAATTGCTCCTTATACACTAGCTTTCTGGGAGTATTTTCTTGGAATAGATACAACCAACTACAATACAATTGATGATGCTGTTCGAAATTCTGCAGCTTTTGAAAACTGGCTTAGTGAGAAACTTAGAACAGGTAAAATTGCAGGTAAAGTTGATTATAAAAAACTGATTGACCAGTTTTTAAATGAAACGCTCAATTCTGATTTAAAGTCTAATATCCAAAAAGAGCTTGATGGAAGAAAGCACCTAGATAATGACAATCCAGAACAGAGTGATAAAGACAGGCATGGATCTTCAAATACTCCTAGATCCTCAGATACAATGGTTGACTACTCAAAAATTTCTCTTGATGAATTGATGGAGCGAATGAAACGCGTCATGGAAAATCAAAAAACTTCTCACAGTGGAGGGGGACATTGGATTGGTTCTCATGGTTATTCAGCTTATGGACACAGTGGTTCTGGTCTAAATGGTATTCGAGTAGGTGGATCATCTCATGCAGGATCTGCACGTAAAGTGCTTGGAGATCCTGCATTTTATCCCATTGATTTGGATGCTCCAATTAATGATGATAACATGGATGCGGCGATACAGGCCTTGAAAAATATTGAGGATTTTCATCCAGATAGAAAACTGGATATAAAGCGCACAATTGAGGATACAGGCCACAATGCGGGAATTGTTCTTCCTCGTTTTTTAAACGAACAACAGGATCGTACACAAGTGCTACTTTTGCTGGATAATGGAGGAAATTCTATGTGGGTTCACGCCAGAAAAGTGCAGATGCTTTTTGCTAAGATAAAACGCCGTTTTTCTCAGGATCTAAAAACTTTCTACTTTCACAATGCGATTTATGATCAGGTATATGAGGATGAGGCAAGGCGTAAACCAGTAATGCTTAGAAAAGTGATGGAAAATAGTCCTGAATACAGAGTTTTTATTGTTGGAGACTCATACATGGGGCCTCACGAACTTTTGTCGCCATATGGATCAATTGAGTTTAGAGAAGAATCTTCTACTTCAGGCCTTGAAAATCTAAAAACCCTTCATAAACATTTCCCATTCCTAGTATGGATAAATCCAACCCCTAAACAATTTTGGAACAGAACAGTTGCTTCATATATTCAGCAAGTAATGCGAATGGAGCCTCTTACCATCAAAGGTATTTTAGAGGCTGCAAAATATATGAATCAAATCAAACATTTTTAGTTTGTAGTTACATACATTTAGTACTGAATTTTATCTATAATAAATATATCCCATAAGAATTTTATCCAGGGTTTGATTTTTATTTAAAGGAAATACCATTAAAAAATTTCAGATCTTTTTTTATTAATTTTCGCCTAATCATATTGTCATCATTCTGATTTGTCTTTCCAAAAAATAGCTTGGACCTTTATAAATAAAAGTTTATTAACTGGGAATTTTTTTTGACCTAGAATGAAATTTTTAGTTAATATTCAAAAATTAATTTGTCTGGACCCGTAGGGTTTTGATTATGGCACAAAAAGATTATTTTTTGTAGATACCGCCCGTGTTGAAAAAAATTAAGAATAACTAAATTAGGGGCATGGATTTGGTATACGATTATGGATATCTTCGATTCCTTTTAGCAACTCCTCAGAAAGCTTTACATCTACGCTAGCCAAATTTGTTTCAAGTTGATTGATTGAAGTGGCGCCAATTAGCACACTTGACATAAATGGTCTTGTTCTAGCAAAAGCCAGTGCCATTTGACTAGGGTCCATTGAATGTTCTTTGGCGAGTCGTATATACTCTTTCGTTGCTTTTAAAGCATTTTTGTTTTGGTAACGCTGGAAACGTGAAAACAAAGTGAGCCTCGCAAGTACTGGTTTTTTACCATCTAGGTATTTGCCAGTCAGTAAACCGAAAGCTAAAGGTGAATATGCCAGTAATCCTAAAGATTCCCGGTACGAAATTTCTGCAAGCCCAGCCTCAAATGACCTATTGAGAAGGCTGTAAGGGTTTTGGATGCTTACAATTTTTCCACAGCATTTTTTTTCTGCGTAATTTAAGTACTGCATTACCCCCCACGGTGTTTCATTGGAGACACCGTATGCTCTGATCTTTCCTTCTTTCTTAAGATTTTCAAGTGCTCTAAGAGTTTCTAGAATTTTTGCATTATCAGTTTCTGTATTTGTGGGTGGTTTAAATCCTTGTTTACCAAAGATATTGACAGTTCTGTCTGGCCAATGGATTTGATAAATATCAATAGTCTCAGTTTTTAAACGGCGCAAGCTCCCTTCGAGTGCTAATCCAATATTTTTCTTTGTGAGATGGTTAATTCCATCACGTATGTAACTTCCCATTGTCCGCGATTGCACCGTTGGTCCGACGACCTTTGTAGCAAGAACAATATTTTGGCGACATTTTCGACTTTGAATCCAATTACCAATAATTTGTTCAGTTCTTGTAAAAGTTTTTTCCCGAGGAGGAACGGGATACATTTCTGCAGTATCGATTAGATTTACTCCATGATGAATGGCGCAGTCAAGTTGACCAAAAGCTTGAGCCTGAGTGTTCTGTTCGCCAAATGTCATTGTACCAATTCCTAAGGAGCTAATACCTATTTCGGAGCTACCTAAATAATTTTTTTCCAAATTGTTATACTAATCTGACACGTTGTCGGGAATTATTAAAAGTTTTTTTGCACGTTTTGCTAGAGGGGATTTTGGATGATTTTTGATGAGTTCTTTCCACAAAACTTTTTGCTTTTCACTTTCTGCAAGCTTTCCCATTGCTTCCCCCAAATAGTAAAGTGCGCTTGGGACATGAGAAGTATCAGAATATTCCCGAAGAATAATTCCATAATAATAAGCAGCCTGACTGGCATGAGCACGTTCTAAAAATCCATTGCCGAGTGCCATCAGTATCTGGGCTCTAAGTGGATTTTTATTATTTTTTTTCAAAATATCCTGGAGGTATTCTATTGCTTGGTCGGGGTTCCCTGCCTCAAGCGAAATTAATCCTAAAATTATTTTTTCCTGTTTGCTAAGTGTATCTAAATGTTTGGATTCCGGCTTTAGAGTTTGATTCTCATTTAATTTTATAGCTTTTAGTTCTTTCTCCAGTTTCGATATCTGCATTCCAAGCTTACGAATATTTTCACTTAGTTCAAAAAACCCGTTTTGCAGTGAATCAAGCAAATCCTGAGGAGGAATTGATTGATCTAGTTCGTTAATAATCATTATTTGATCTGCGGTCATTTTTTGCATACGTCTGAAAAGAGCTTCATGCTGCAAAATCTTTTGCTTCAATTTTTCAATTGATTCTGGATTTCTTTTAGCATTTGTATTGCTTGAAACTGAGGAAGTACAACTGGTAACTAAAAAAAAGAAGCAGATCAAGACTAGCTTATAATATATTAAAATTTTTGTTCGAATCAATGTAAATCCCTTTGGCTTATAATTTGTAATTTAAAAAAATTAATAGCATTATGACGGAAAATATTTTTGAATTATTTCCTGCCAGATGCAAACTAATACTGAAGTTACTATTTGCTCCAAACAGGATTTGTTTCAGAAATATTTGGAGGACTTTGGGTAACGCGAATGGTGCGACCTCCAAAAGAAGAGATATAGTATAGTTTGGGGACTTTTTTAACTTTTGCTGAAAAAATGATTTGCTTACCATTGGGGGACCAGTCAGGTTTCTCAGAATCGTTACGTGCGAACGTCAGTTGAACATGACGGCGAGTTAACAAATTATACTTGTAAAGTTGAAAAAATTTTTTTTTCTGGCTTTCGTATACCAATTTAGTGCTATCAGGAGACCATTTAGGGGAACTGTTGTAACTGCCTTTGAAAGTTACACGTTCAGTTTTTTGAGTTGATAAATTATGAATATAAATTTGAGGTTTGCGGGGATAAGCAGTATCCGATACAAATGCTATTTTCTTTCCGTCTGGTGACATGTGGGGTGAGGTTTCAAGGCTTTTCCAATTAAACAAACTTTCAAGTTTTGCGTCTGAAATATTGTAACTGTAAATGTCTGCATTACCCTTTTTCATTAATGTAAGAAGGATAGATTCCCCATCTGGGTGCCAGCTTGCCCCTAAAGGTTGGAATCCGGGAGGAAAAGCAAGAATTTTTGAACGCAACCTTATTGAAGGCTGAATTGCGAGTTGGGCTTTAGAACGTGTAAAAGTTGTATAAAGAATATTCTTGTTATCGAATGACCAGCTTGAAAAATTATTGGACCCAAGATTGTAAGAGAATCTTTGAATTACTTTACCATCGTAACTGCTTAACATAATATTTTTTCTACGATTTATTCTTTGGGAGGTGTATGCAATTCGACTGGTTGAAATTCCGCTGAAATTTAATGTTTTCTCTACAAACCAGTCTGATAATGACAGCCCAAGATCTCTAATATCTTGATCAT
>CACFAY010000033.1 GCA_902564345.1 uncultured SAR324 cluster bacterium | reverse complement strand
CAATGAAAATATTTGGAGTTTTCTGTTTGTCTGCAATTTCTACATTCTTATAAACACTATGAAGATTTTCGCTATTTTGCTCATGATTATTTTTTCCCTCTTTTGGTATATGAAAAAGAAAATCACTGATTGGTACTCCCGGGAAAGTTATTAACTCCCCAAGTTTTTTCATTGAATTAAATCTTCTTTTGAAATCATAAGCACTGATAAATCCAAAAAACATTATGCCTGTGCTACCAAAAAAACCTAAGATACATCCCACAAAAATAATATTTTCAAAAATTGTTTCACCGAATACATCCAATCCATAATGCATTCTAAAAAAAACTGGAAGCAGGGTGATAGACAAAGCAGATATCATAGCTGTTATATTAAAAAATGGTGGGAATTTGATTTTGTATACTGAACGCAAAATTTGATGAATAATGAAACCAGAATTTACCTCATCTTCCTGATTATTTTTCTTTTGAGCTGCAAATAGCTCATTGGTAGGATGGTTATTCATTACATGACAGACATCTTTTTCTAATTTAAAGGTTATTCCCTGAAGTGATACATCATTTTCATCCATGGCACACGTCAGTTCATCCTCTATAAGTCCTGGGAAACTGGCGGGGTCGCTCCAACCTGATCCTACTAATCGCCTGTTTGTTTTATCTTCATCCCAGTTAGGTGCTGGAAGACAAAGTAAAGCCACATCTTCAGGTCTAAAATAGGCATATTTTATCGAAATAATCAGGCGGCGCATAAATAGGAAAAGATATGCAAGTATCATCTGAAAAAGATCAACATTCTGGACTAATCCTTCATAACCAAATAACCTTAGAATTAATGCAGTAGTGATAAGCCAGGAAGTGGGATACATGATGGTCCAAGCAAAAATAATAGAACCTACTGTACTGTGTTTAGGAGAAACTAAGCAGAGGGCACGGTGCTGAGTGATATGCCATGCTCTAGAAAATGATCGTTCTATTAGTAGGACGGCAATAGGTGATACAAAAACAGGTGGCAGGTTCTCATATAAAAAAGTTGTCCAGAACTGTGACCATGAAAATTCAACTGGTGTATGAAAATGTTGCATTCGTTCACCAGGTGCAGACTTTCTAAGTTTAGCTGCTTCGTGACTTCCTTCTAATCTTGAATGGAAATGTTCATCTTCTTCTTTTGAAGGGCGTCTTTTATGGAGATTTGATTCGCTTTTATGGTGTTCAACCTCTGATAAATTAGATGTTTTTAATGACTGATCCATTAGTTTTTTCTAAAACATTGACTGAGGCATTATGAAACTTAATTCAAATACCAGCATTTTTCATCAGTTCAGCAATAGCGCTCTATACCGATAATCTGATCATTGGAGTATCGGTCACCGTGAGCAAATCCCACTGGAAGAAGTCTGTCGATTTCTGCTCGGTCTTCATCAGTTAATTGAATCTCGCAGGCACCGACCCATTCAGAAAGATGTTCAGCACTGCGTGTTCCTGGAATTGGTATTAGGTGGTCCCCTCTGTCTAAAACCCAAGCTAATGCAGCACAGGATGTGTACCAGTCGCGGGATTTTGCAAATTCCCTGAAACCAGAAATAATTCTGCAGTTAGCAGAGAAATTAGGCTCCATAAATCTGGGCTGGCTTTTCCGAAAGTCTGTTTCCAAGAATTCATTTGGATTAGGGATAGTATCAGCTAGCATACCTCTACCTAGAGGAGAAAAGGGCAAGAATGTGACTCCCAAATCCTTGCATGTCTGCAGCATTCCCAATTCAGGATAACGAGTCCATAGCGAATATTCATTTTGAATAGCTGTAACTGGGTGTATGGCATGAGCCCGACGGAGGGAAGAAGGAGAAATTTCAGAAAAGCCAAAACCTCCGATTTTCCCTTCTTTTACGAATTTAGCAAGTGTTTGCGTAACTTCTTCAATCTCTATCGACCAGTCTCTTCGATGGATGTAGTAAAGTTCCAAATAATCTACTTTAAGACGTTTCATGGAGCCCTCCAGTGCTTTACGCAGAGCTGGTTCTGAATTATCGTTTTCTCCTCTTCTACCCCCAATTACCATTCCTCCTTTGGTTGCAATAATGAAGTTATAACCTCGGTCTTTCTGGTATTCTCCAATCAATTCTTCAGAGGCTCCTGTTCCATATACTTCTGCTGTGTCAAGGAAGTTTATGCCATGATCCCTTGCTGCATCCAAACAGGAAAAACTTTCTTGCTTATCAGATGGACCGTAAAACCCTGTAAAATTCATGCAGCCGAGTGAGATGGCTGATACTTCCGGGCCATTTTGTCCAAGTTTTCTGGTATTCACTTATTGTCCTCAATAATTATTAGATCTGATTTTTTGTAATTATTTCTGAAAATTATTTTTCCAATCATCGTACGTCATCCCGTATACGATTTCTTTTGCTGAATCAACAGATATATCTTCTCCACGATCCTGTGCCTCAGCTGAATACCATTTAGCAAGACAGTTTCGACAAAAACCTGAAAGATTCATCAGGTCAATGTTCTGTACATCCTTGCGAGAATCAAGATGGCTAATCAATTTCCTAAAAACTGCTGCTTCGATATCAGTTTGTGTTTGTATTTCCATTTCTATTCCCTTTAATTATTTATTAATTTTTCATTATGCATTAATAATCTCAAGTACAATCATTTTTTTGTCATTAAAATTGTCTTAGAAATTATGCAGTTAATGGATGTTATTCAGACGATCAAGTCCTTCATAGTCTGTTTGACTGTTCCGTCCTGAAAGTGCAGCTTATCGATTTCCTCACTTAGTAATATGTCTGGATAGGCAGTCTCAAATTTGCTCAATTCCGCTTCTTTATCATTTTTTTGTTTTAAGGCGGATAGGCTGGCAATCTTTGCAGCCCAGGCAATGGGTTGCTTCTTGCCTATCTTTTTATCATATTCTAGACACTGCTCATAATCTCCTTTTACATAGGCTCCTAACATCACATCTCCAAGTCTCTTATCCCCATTGGATTTGCCTTGACCAACTGGATCCAGTTCATAGGCTTTGATTAGTAACTCTGTGCCTTCATCTGCCCGACCTGTCAGTACCTTTAACTCTCCATAGGCACAAACAACACGGGGGTCATTAGGGTTTATTTCGTAAGCTTTCTTTCCGTAATACTCAGATTTTTCAAAATCCTCAAATAACTTGTTTATCTCGCAGAGAATTCTGTTACATTCAAGATCATTCTCATCAATTTCTTGAGCCTTCTGGATTGAGGTTTGCAGTTTTTGAAAATTTGCTTCATCGTCACCATCAAAATATCCCCCACCTAGTCCTTGTCCTAGTGAACATGCTTTCCAGGCGTAAGCCTGTGCATTGTTTGGATCAGCCTCAATGGACTTATCAAGCATCTCTATAGCTGACAGCACCCCTTCCTTGGAGAACTTATGATGAAAGTCACGTCCTCTTAGTAGGTATTCGTAGGAACTCAAGTTATCAGTTGGCTTACGCTTGGCACGCTCTAGACTAGCCGTTTCCAGCTTACCCACAAGCGCTACCACAACTTTGCGTACTATCTCGTCCTGAACTTCAAATACGTCGTCCATTGTACGGTCATAGCGTTCGCTCCAGATTGAATTACCGGACGCAGGGTCAGTTAGTTCCACAGATATCCTGATGCGGCTACCCGAGGAACGGATGCTGCCTGTGGCAATAAAGTCAATACTATACTCACTTGCGATTTTTGTATTATCAATTTCCTTGCCCTTGAAGGCAAAGGCAGTATTACGGGAAATAATTTCGATAGAGTTGAGTCTTGAAAACTCAGTTATGATATCCTCTACAATCCCGTCGACGAGAAAGTCATTATCCTCTACATTATTTAGATTAGAGAATGGCAACACAATTAGTCGGGGTTTTTCATTTTGAACTTCTAATTTTTCAGTGACTTGGGCCGATGGAATATTAATAGATTGAGGATCTGGAGAGTTGGTATCAGTTCCGGCTTCTTGTCCTAACATTACCTTGAAAGTGTCTATGGGCTGATCAATATTTTTCATTTCCTGTGCCCCCTTACTTTCAAAGACTAGTTTGAGCTTGCGTCGAACTTCATCATGAAACTTTCCGGAAATTAGAATGCCGCCAGGTTCAGCGAGGGGCTCTAGTCTTGCGGCTACATTGACTCCGTCCCCATAAAGGTTGTCTCCCTCAATAATTACATCTCCCATGTTCAAACCTACTCTGAAATGCATTTGGTCACCAGGATCAACTTCGTTATTTCGATCCTGTAGATTTGTTTGAAACTCCACAGCGGCTACGATTGCGTCTACAGGACTGCCGAACTCAGCAATTATAGAATCTCCTGCGCTTCCAAAAACACGTCCGTGGTTCCCTTTGATTGATTCATCTGTTAAAGTTCGACAGGCTTTTAGGTTTCGTAGTGTTCGGTCTTCGTTCTCGCCCATCATTTTGCTGAAGCCAACCACGTCTGCGGCGAGAATAGCGGCGAGCTTACGTCTGGGTTTTGATTCAGGCATGGTAATAATTTTTGAATTTAATGTGACTGTTTGTCTTACTTTTTTTGCAGTTTTGAAGATAGCAATTTTTAACATTTTTTCATAAATTATACAAGGAAAATTATGATCTGAATGTACCTCAGACGTGCTCTGCTTCTGAAACAGATCTATTTATTATTAAAGAAGGAAGTGCTATACTTTCTAATTGAAAAAAAGATATATTGAGAAACGGATTGATTTTAACAATTATTATTTTCATGCTGAAAAATATACCATTCTATAGCCCTCATAGACCTGTCTCCATCTTATCCTAATAACAAAACATGCCTCAAGCGGAGGGAGAACGTGTCCCTTTATCAGCCCTGAAAGAAGCTGAACACTTACCTCGCTTGCTTGTGCTTAGTTTTGGAGTTTGGCTCTATGCGGCTGATTCCACACTCGTTGCTACAGTGATGCCTGTTGCTGTAGAGGAAATTGGAGGTTTACCATACCTAAGCTGGACCTACACCCTCTACCAGCTTGGATCTGTTGTTACTGGTGCGATTGCAGCACTTGTAATATTGCGCACTGGAATTGTTCGTGCCGAAATTGCGGCAGGATCACTTTATGTTTTTGGTTGCACCTTAAGCGCTTATGCTTCTGATATGTCAATAATGATCTTAGGACGACTTCTTCAGGGCATGGGTGGAGGTGGATTGGTTTCTTTAGCTTTTATTGGGGCCTCAACGCTGTTTCCCCAAAAATTATGGGTAAGAATTATTGCAGTTATTTCAGCAGTATGGGGAGTTTCTTCACTTTGTGGTCCATTAATTGGTAGTTATTTTGTCAATATTGGAAATTGGCGAGGTGCATTCTGGGCATTTGCTATCCAAGGATTGGTCACTATATTTGTAGCTCCCCCTCTTTTGCGTAAGCACTTTCAATCTCACACAAAAGAGATTCAGCCTCTACCAGTTGCTCGTTTGTGCCTGCTCAGCATTGCGGTTCTAGCGATCTGTCAGGCTGGGGTTGTCTCTTCTATTCAATTTGCAGGAGTTCTATGCGCAACAGGTGTAGCTTTAATTTTAATTTTTATAAAGCAGGACTCGAAAAGTGTAAACCGAATATTTCCAAGAGGCATACTAAACCCCAGAACTGTTTCGGGATCAGGTCTGTTGATGATATGCTCCCTCTTCATGGCAACAATTTCTCTGACAGTCTATGGACCTTTGCTAATGTACATCATATTTGGGGCATCACCTCTGGTGGCAGGTTACATTATTGCACTTGAATCATTGGCATGGACTCTGACAGCAATTTTAACCTCGGGATTTAGGGAACGTTTCGAGCCGATACTTATTAAGATCGGCTCAGTTTTCGTTAGTATTTCGATGCTCGGATTGGTATATGCCATGCCGGTAGGTCCTCTCTGGGTAATCTCTCTTTTTTCTTTCATAATGGGGATGGGTTTTGGAATGTCTTGGAGTTTTGTATCCAAGCGAATCATTGCAAATGTTCCTGAACCAGAACGTGCCCATGCTTCGGCGTCCATACCTACTTTTATGCGAGTAGCAATGGCATTGGGATCAGCCTTAAGTGGTATAATTGCCAACAATTCTGGTTTTTCAGAAGCAAGTAGTGTAACCGTAGCACAGAATGTGGCTTTTTGGTGTTTTGCATCCTTTACCCCACTAATGTTTGTTGGACTTTTCACAGCATGGCGAGTCAGTAAAAGATAATCAACAAAGCAGATTTTTAGGGATTTTATCTAATTTATTACAGAAGCGATGTAATAACTTATTTTAAGACTATCGACGAAGTTTCTTTTCGGCATCCTTTAGAGTTTCAGCACATAATTCCTGAATTGTGTCCTTCTGGCTGTCGTACTCAACAACACAAAAGAGAACTTCTATGCCTTTTTTTAGTTTATATTTTACTACTTGGACTTCACGTTTAAGGTTTTGATATGGTTTAATTCCTGGACGTGATTCAATACTGCTTTTTGTTTCAGTTACTTTCCAACCTTGTCTTTTTAACTCAATTAATTCAGAGCTGATAGAGTCAGTATTGGCATGCAGCAGATGCCAGTAACATAATCCAGAAAACAAAAAACAGATTTGAGATATTAGTATTTTCCTTCTCAAAAAGATTGATTTTTTTACGGATGGGGAACTGATTTTTTTAATGTTATTACATTTATTAGGTTTAGTCATTTTTTGAGTGCCTTTCATATCCGTTTTTTAGTTCAGAACGGAGAAATTCTCCATAAACAATGCTTTCATATTTAAGTGGATTTTGCGATGTAATACAGCTGGCCAAAGGTGAGACATTTGCATTTATATTGGGCTCATAAAAAAAGGGGCATGAATAACGCGCCTTACCTGAAGTATTAATCACGCGATGTGGTGTAGAAATAAATAATCCATTACTCCAGCGTTGTAGCATATCGCCAAAATTCATTACAAAAGAATCCTTTAAATATGGCGAATCTATCCAGATGCCTTTTTTATTCATTACTTGCAAACCTCCTGTTTCGTCCTGAGCTAGTAATGTAATGCATCCAAAATCACTATGTGGTGCAGAACCGTAAATATTGCTGGTTATGTTAGGAGGTTTCGGAGGATATCTAAGAAGACCCAAAAATGTGGTTGGAGGTTCAAACTCTCTTGCAAACGTTTCAGGATCAGTTCCCAATGAAATTGCAATAACATTGCATATTTTCTGGCAGAGTTTTGTCAATGCATCAAAGTATGAGACTAAAGTCTCTCTAAACCCTTGAATTTCTTGCGGCCACTGGTTAGGCCCTGCCAAATAGTCGCCCTTTTTAACTGCGGGGTCATACTCATTTGCTTCTCTCATCATTATGAATGATTCACTCTGGTTGGGCTTGTTAACATCTGCAAATTTGGAATTCCTATCAGTTGAAGTATTTATTGGTATAAAACCCCTGTGCAGTTCATTGAGCTCTATTTTCATTTTTGCTTCATAAGGCAGGGAATGAAATTCGCGTGATTTTTGAAAAAGATTCTCAACTAGGCACTGATCAATACTATGATTGACAATGTACGCGAACCCTATTTTACTATATGCCCGCCTTATCTGGTGAACTAGAGTATTATTTTTTACCCGATTATTTTCTTCAATTGCTCCAACATCTATAATTGGAATACTCTTAAAAGAATCCATCCAAATTTATTTCTTACTATTTTCAATGGAATTTAACAACAATCGACTTTTACTTATCAGGCTTGAGTCTAAGAATTTTACCCATGTCTGTTGAAAGATAAATCCAACCTTCAGGGCTTTCGACGATAGCACGTATTCGTTCACTGAGTTTTTCCAGCAGCCGCTCTTCACCAACAGCCTTACCGTTAAGATTAATTTCTACTCTATTCAGGTGTCTCTTTGCTAAGGCTCCGGAAAATAGATTCCCCTTCCAGTTTGGAAATGCTTTTCCGGAATAGACGATAAGACTTCCAGGAGCAATTGACGGGACATAGTACTTTACCGGTTGTTCCATGCCTTCTTTATGTGTACCTTCGCCAACCTTAATAGGAGCGTAATATTCTTTACCGTATGAGATGATCGGCCATCCATAATTCAACCCTGGTTTAATGAGATTTATTTCGTCACCTCCTCGCGGTCCATGTTCAATTGACCAAAGGAGTTTTTTTTGAATGTCATAAAATAATCCTTGGGGATTTCGATGTCCATAACTCCATATTTCCGGCAATGCGTCTTTTCGTCTAAAAAATGGATTATCATCAGGGACACGACCATCAATTTTTAAGCGTAGAATAGAACCTGAATGTATGCTCATGTCTTGGGCATTTGGACGATGACCTCTATCACCAATAGAGAAAAAGATATGTCCCTCGCCATCGAAAGTGATACGGCTTCCAAAATGGTAGTTTGAGTTGCTTAATGACTTCGTTATCAACAGGTCATCCAGCTCTACAAACGTTTTTCCTTGCAATTTAGCTCGTGCAAGCGTTGTTGCTGACTTTATTTGACCTTTTCTTTTCAGTGGTTTGCTGTAGGTAAAATATATCCAGTCACCTGTCTTATATCCTGGAGGAACAGCCACATCAAGTAGACCTCCTTGGCCATAAGCTCGAACTTTAGGTCCACCATCAATGTAAATGACCTCTCCACTTAATGTACTAATAATTCCTATCTTTCCAGTGCGTTCAGTAAAAAGAATTTTGTCAGACTCAATGAATACCATTCCCCACGTTAACCCAAGCTTTTCAGTGATAGTCTCGACTTTATATGGCATCCCTTGGCTTTTGTCTTGGAAAAGTACTTTTGCTGTTGCTGATTGAGTCTCTATTAAAAAAGAAAAGGTAAAAATCTTAATTAATAGCACTAAAGTTATAAATATTTTCTGCATTATGGAGTTCGATTAAAAGGAGGAATTAATATTTGTCTTTTGGAATACGTCCCAAAAGGTAAAAATCTTCATTTGGTCTCATACTAGTAAGATTTGCAATTCTGTTTGATAAAGCAAATAAAGCGGTGATTGCACCAATATCCCAAATATCATCATTTGAAAAACCTTCCTTTTGCATTTCTTCAATGTCAGCCTCGCTAATTTCATGGGAGCTATTAGATACTTTGATTGCGAAGTCAAGCATTAATTTCTGTCTTTGAGTAATGTCTGCCTTGTGGTAGTTGGTAGCAATTTGGTCTGATAGCCGCGAATTTTTTTCCCTTATTCGCAGTATTGCTCCGTGAGCTACAACACAGTAAAGACATTTATTGTTAGCTGATGTTGCAACAACAATCATTTCCCGTTCTCCTTTAGTAAGTCCAGTCTCTTTTTCCATCAATGCGTCATGATATGAAAAAAAAGCGCGAAACTCATCTGGACGGTTAGCAAGTACTAGAAAAACATTAGGTACAAATCCAGACTTTTCCTGAACAGCTAAGATTTTTTCACGGATGTCGATAGGGAGACTATTTATTTCAGGAACAGGAAAGCGACTAATTGGTATTTTTTCCATAAAAGATGCCTTTTAATTTTAATCATTCGATATATATTTTCTAAAAATACTAATTATTTTAAGGAGATTATATGAATTTTAAACAAATCCTTTTTGCATTAGTAAGTTTGTTATTTTATAAGTTTTAGAGGGCAAATAGAGACTAGCTCTATTCTTTTAGAAGTTATATATTATCTTTAAGTCTTGTCAAGAAATAAATGATAAAGACTAAGTACTGGAAGTTATGATAAGAAGCAAATTTAAGTATAATGAATTATACTCTTATCATTCGAAATCTTCTGTTTTGATTTGATTTCGTAGTGCGGTTTGAAGTGAGAGGTAACCAGTTAGGATACCATCTTCGTAATTAAAAATAGAGTCTGCCACTAATTGGGGAAAATCCTGTGGATTTCGTATATCTTCTGGAGTCGCGTTTGGAACAATTTCCCTAGCGACTCTAAGTACTCTGGACTGCTGATGATCGATCATCTTCTGAATTAGTTCCTCAGTTGATTTTCTGTTTTTCGGCATTGTATTTGTGATTTAATTAATCAATCCATTTTTTCCCTGATCAGCAGTCTTAATTTTGCTCTGAGCTTGAGTATTATTTTTGTTCTAATCTGAGAAACCCGGGATTCAATAATACCCAGAACTTCTCCAATTTCCTTTAAGTTAAGATCTTCTTCATAATAAAGTTTTAGAATGAGCTGCTCCCGCTCATCAAGCTGAGAAATTGCTTCAGCAAGCTTGTTTTTAACTTGTTGCATTGAAAGAAGATCAAAAGGATCTTTTTCTCCTGGTTTTGAAAGAATATCTAGTAAACTTGTGCTTTCTTCCTGATTAGATTGAGATTTAAATTCTTCTATGGAGATTAATGGAGTGGGACTAGCCTTGACAATAAACTGGTGATATTCATCTAGAGTCATATCCAACTCTTCAGCCATTTCATAATCACTTGGTTCCCGCCCATGCTCAAAAGTCATTTTGCGCCATACTTGGCTCCATTCATTGGTAGCTGAACGAACAGATCGTGGTACCCAATCCATCGAACGCAACTCATCAAGTATGGCACCCTTGATGCGGAATTCAGCATATGTTTTAAACTGTACATCTCGTTTGGGATCAAACTTATCAACTGCGTCTAACAGACCAATGCTACCTACGTGATAAAGTTCATCTTGGTCTACACTTGGGGGTAGACGTGCAGCCATTCTAGTAACCACACGTTTAACCAGATGAGCATGCTTTTCAAGCTGCTCTTCCCTGCTATGACGGGTCTGTTCTGTGTAGGGGTTTTGTGTGGTAGGCATTGATACCACTAATTTTTTAGGTTCCAGATATGTTCAGTAGTAAATCCACCAATCGTTCCTTTGAAGCAATCTCAATATCTTCAGGGAATTTTTGTCCAACAGACAAATATGAGAGGGGTTTTTTGAAACGGATTGCATGATTAAAAAGCGAACCATATGTAGCGCTTTCATCAAGTTTTGTGAAAATAATGCTGTCAATAGGCATACTTCCAAATTTTCGTGTAACTTCGTTCATGTCACTATCTTTGCTGGTAGCGCTTAGAACTAGGTAATTATGTATTCGCCCACGCTCATCAAATAATTCACGCATTCCCAGAAGATGTTTTTCATTTCGCTGCGAGCATCCGTCAGTATCAATAATTATAGATTCATAGTCTCCATAGTCTCTGATAGCTTTGTTCATTTCCGATTTATCTTTAACAACACTCATAGGAGCATTGATAATTTTTGCAAAAGAGCGAATCTGCTTGGCAGCTGGACTATGATTAGTATCAACGGAAATTAGGGCTACCTTACGCTTGTATTTGGTCATTTGTTCTGAAGCAATTTTCGCAACAGTTGTTGTCTTACCTACTCCAGTAGGTCCTAGTAGAGCTACTATTTTCTGTCGAGTTTTTAGGCCCTCTAGTCCTTTTGTAATTTTTATAATTTTCATCAGCATCCTGGCTATGAAAATTTTTACATAAGCGTAATTTAATCCGTCATCTTCATTAATATTGCGCTGAGCTTCAAGCACAATTCGTCGGGCGAATTTCTCTTCCAGACCGCCGAACTTCATTTGCTGGTAGAGCAATAGCAGATTTTCTGGAAGATCTGGTTCAGAGAGTGAATTTGAACGGGAAGTTAGTATGTGCAACATGTGGCGCATTTCACCGAGTTCATTTTTCAACTGACCTATCATATGGTTATTAAATCCATCTGACTGATTAGTCAAATCTCCTAAGGTTAATCTTATTCCCTGAAGTTCCTCTTGAATTGGAAGCATCATTTTCCTTGTTTCACCAGAGATTGAAAGTGCGGATTTTTTATTTGGAGTTAAGAAAGTGTTAGCCATGGCAGCTTCAGATATTTCTGAATCATGCCTGAATGTTTCTACTGCTTTCGAGTCTGCTGACTTTGAAGGGGCCAAGGGTTTTTTTGCTTCACTTGCGGCAGCAGTTACCTCTAAAATTGTTTTACCAAACATACCGAATGCCCCCTTGCCTTCTTTGACTTGACGAGTGGAAACAATCAGGGCATCAGGACCAAGATCTCGTTTTATGAAAGTAAGAGCTTCCTTAATATTTTTGACGCGATAGCGTTTCAGGTTCATCTGATTTTGAATCTAAAAAACGGGTTTTTAGTTATTAATTAAATTAAGCAATAAACATTATAATCATTGTGATCTTAAATTGTCTAACCACTCAGCTCCACAACTCCTAAAGCTTCGATTCGCACGTCGTGCGCAACTTCATTATGTGACAGAACTACTAGATTTGGAATAAAACGCTCCACCAGTTTTTTTACATGGGGTCTAATCAGTGGAGAACATAGCAACAGAGGCTGATAATTGTTGACCGAAAAAAGTTCCATCATTCCATCAATTCCGTTTATAATCGCCTGTGCCATGTTAGGATTCAAGCCGAGATAGGCTCCCTGTCCAGAATCTTGGATTGCACTTGCAATTTGATTCTCTAAATCTTGGTTCATGGTTATAAGAGGGAGCAAACCGTCTGGAGTTTGGTATTGTCTGGTAATTTGCCGAGATAAACTCTGTCGGACATGTTCAGTAAGTAGCTCTGGATCTTTAGTGATTGGAGCCACATCTGCTAGCGTTTCAAGTACCGTATGAAGATCTCTGATAGAAACAAGTTCCCGAAGCAAATTCTGCAGTACTTTTTGAACAACTCCCAATGATAACAGTGATGGTATTAATTCTTCAACAACTTTCGGTTCAGTTTCAGCATGAGTATCTATTAGTTTTTGGGTTTCCTGGCGGCCAATAAATTCGTAGGCATGGTTTTTCAGGATTTCAGTAAGATGGGTAGCTAGTACAGTAGGTAGGTCAACTACTGTATATCCTGCAAATTGGGCACGCTCCTCATCTTCTTCAGATATCCAGATTGCAGGCAGTCCAAAAGCGGGTTCAACAGTATCAACACCAGGAATCTCTTCATCAACATCTCCAGTTTTCATGGCAAGATGGTTTCCTATCATGAGCTCATTGCGGGCAATCTCGATCCCTTTGATTGTAATTGAGTATTCTCCCGGGGAGAGTTCCAAATTATCTTTTATATGAAGTGGAGGTACAACATAACCATAATCTAGTGCAATTTGTCTTCTTATGGCTTTAATGCGTTTCAAAAGTTCTCCGTCCTGTTCTTCATCAACAAGTGGAATCATTCCATAACCAAGTTCCATTCCTAGTACGTCTATAGGAAGAAGTGACTCAATGTCTTCTGGCTCCTCGCTTAACTCCTTTTGCAGTCTAGCCTGTTCTTCCTGGTGTTCCTCTTCGGCAAGTTGTATATTTGATCTCTTACTGACCTGTGCTAGGGTAAAAGTCAGAACTGCTAGAAGCATAAAAGGTGCAATGGGAAGTCCGGGGATTAATGAAAAGGTAAGAAGCACAGCTGATACAACGTAAAGTGCCTGAACATTACTGAAAATCTGAGTTTGTAAATCAACTGAAATTTTATTTTCACCTGATGCTTTCGTAACTGCGATACCTGCAGCAATTGAAATAATAAGCGCGGGAATTTGAGAAACAAGTCCATCTCCAATTGTCAGTGTTGCGTATGAATTGAAGGCGTCTCCAGTTGTCATTTCGAACTGAGTCACTCCTACGAGCAACCCACCTAATATGTTAATTGAGGTAATTATTAGACCAGCAATGGCGTCACCTCGTACAAACTTACTTGCACCGTCTAGAGCACCAAAATAATCTGATTCTCTTTGAATAGTTGACCGACGGCTGCGAGCTTCATCTTCATCAATAAGTCCAGCGTTTAAATCCGCATCAATTGCCATCTGTTTTCCTGGCATTGCATCCAATGTGAATCTTGCAGCAACCTCCGCGATTCGACCTGTACCCTTGGTGATGACAACGAAATTGATTATAACGAGAATCAGGAATATGATGATACCTACTATCTGGTTACCGCCTACCACAAATTCTCCAAAGGAATTGATGATCGAACCAGCAGCACCAGTACCCTGATGTCCTTCAATAAGGATCAGACGAGTAGATGCAACGTTAACTGAAAGCCGAAAAATTGTAGCAATTAGCAGCACTGAGGGAAATGAAGAAAACTCGAGAGAACTTTTGGTGAATAATGCAACAAAAAGTATGAGGACGCCGATTGTGATGCTCAACGCAAGCAGTAAGTCTAAAATCAAAAGTGGCAGAGGAACCACCATGATTAGCAGCATTGCCATAACGCCAGCGGCTAGAACTACATCAGACTGTCTTAGAACATTATTTATAGGTATAGTTGCTGTGGCCACTGGTTATCCATTACCAAGGGTGAAATAAATAATTTCACATCTTTTTAAAGAAAAGTTATGTTCTCCCTTTTGCAATTAGTGCTCCAAAAATAAGGAATGAAATAATAATGACTATACTTACCAAATATAAGGTGTAGTAGCAGAGTCTGAGTGGACTTTACTTTTTGCGAAGGCGGTATACGAAGGCTAAAATTTCTGCGATTGCTTTGTAAAATCTTTCTGGAATTGTTGCACCGACCTCTACATTTGCATATAAATCACGTGCTAATTCAGGACGCTCAAGAATTGGAACGCTATTCTCTCTTGCTACAGTACGCATGCGAAGTGCCATGTGGTCGGCACCTTTTGCTATAACTTCAGGGGCTTCCATTACATCACGGTCATAAAGTACTGCTACCGAGAAGTGTGTTGGGTTGACGATCAGTGCGTCCGCTTTTGGAACTTCTTGCATCATTCTGGCATTTGACATTTCGCGCTGAATCTGGCGAATTCGTGCTTTAAGTTGCGGGTCACCTTCAGTCTGTTTTGTCTCTTCCTTTACTTCCTGCTTGGTCATCATCAGTTGCTTTTCATGATGCCAGCGCTGATAGAGATAATCAAAAATTGCAATTGCTACTAAGGCCAGAACTATCTTTCCTGAAACTTCAGCCACTACAGTAAAGTTATATTCTAGAATAGCCTCGGGTGTTGCTACTGATAGCCCATTGATTTCAGTAATTCTATCCATGTATGTTATGTAGCCCACTATTCCCACTATAATTAGTTTTGCCATGCTTTTAAGAAAATCAGCTAGGGATTGAGTGGAGAATAATCTTTTTAATCCAGTCAATGGACTGATTTTATTAAATTTAGGAGCAATTGCTTTCAAGGTGATTTGAGCACCAACCTGTAAAACAGAGGCCAAAATACCTACAAGAACAATAATTGCCGCAAAAGGACTGAATGCCGGAAGTAAAGTATAGAAAATTTCTCCAGATAAGTCATATATGCTGTCAATTGATATTTCATCTGCATTAGAAATTTCTAGGAAAATTTTAGTCGTCATTTCATGGAAGGCGTCTAAAATAAGTGGACTTGTCGCTATAAGTGTCAGTAGAATGCCGGCAAGCAAAGCAGCTGAAGGAAGCTCTCTGCTGAAAGCCACCTGTCCTTCTTCACGGGATTCTCTTCGTTTTTTCTCAGTAGGAGCTTCAGTTTTTTCCTGACCCTGTTGTTCTGCCATTTATCCTGAAAGAAAATTTTTTTTATGCCAGATTAACCAGAATATATTTAGCATTGTTTGATTAAGTGGCATTTAATGGTTGTTAGTTTTTTTGATTATGTTAATTTTTATCCTCC
>CACFAY010000032.1 GCA_902564345.1 uncultured SAR324 cluster bacterium | reverse complement strand
AAGGAAATTTTAAACAATGCAGATTTACTCCCGACAGTTAACCAAATTGAGATAAGCCCTTTCTTACAACAGCAGGAAATTTCATCATTTTGCAAAAAAGAAAACATTCACCTTACTGGATATTGTCCTCTCGCACGGGGAACTCGCTTTAACAATAACATACTATGTAAAGTATCCAAAGAGACAAAAAAAACTGCTGCACAGGTGATGATTCGTTGGGCACTTCAAAGTGGTCATACTGTTATTCCAAAATCAACACGTATTAGAAGAATCGAAGAAAATGCAGATGTATTTGATTTCAAATTGAATGAAAATCAGATGACAATGCTTAATCAATTAGAAGAAGGACTACGATTTTGTCCTGATCCTCTCGTGCTTCCATGAAAAAAATGTACGCTAGAGATACAGCCTCTATATTGAACAGAATCATTCCAATACTTTTAAAGTACATTACTAGATTGACACAACTATTTAGGCATTTAAACTAGGTCTCGTGACCAATTAAATCCTGATAATACTTTAGATCTTCGTGACTGCAGAATTAATAAATTCCTTTCATTTTTTTAGATGGAACTTGTAATTGATTAAGGATTAAGGTGATGAGAGAAAAAAAGGATGAAGTTTTACCTAAATTTTTTAACCTATAAAAAACCAAAAAAACATGACTATACAAAAACTAGGCATTGGATCAGATTTCCCAAGGATAGTATTGAAGGACATTGATAACAATAGCATCACAATTCCTAATGATATAAAATCAAAGTATTGTATACTGCTTTTCATTAGGGGAGCATGGTGACCCAAATGCTCCCTTCAGTTGGAGGGTTACAGGAAGCTCAATTTACTTTTTGAAAGTCTGGGAGCCTCTATTGTGACGGCAAGTGTAGACACCGTCGATGAAATGAAACTATTGGCTGAAGGCAAGTGTTTTCCTAAACGCGAAAAAGTAATGCCCTTTACTGTATGCCATGGGGTGACTCATGAGATATCAAAAACAGTTGGCGCATTCTGGTACAATCATGCAGAAGGAAAAGACAAAAATTATATTGCTGGTGAAAGCAAAGATTATATGCAACCAGCAGAATTTGTGATTGACTGTACCTTGAAAAAAATTATTCTTTGCTCTTACAGTGACGGAGGATTAGGCCGTATAGATGCTGGAGATTTAGTTGGTTGGTTAAGTGGAATTCAAAACAGGAGGGATGAATTCCCGCATGTCTGGTCTTGGTAATTATCAAAGCTCCTTGAACAGACGTGGGGAAAATTTTCATAATACTTTTAAAGTACTTTTGGCTTAAGCTATTTTTATTCCATGATTACTCATTGGCAAACTCCTGATACGTTTCCCCGATGAAGAAAAAATAGCATTTGCCAGAGCAGGCGATGCAAGTGGTACTGCAACTTCACCAACACCACCTATTTCTTCCCCGCTTTCAATTATTTCAACTGAGATATCTGGGGCACCCTTTAGTCTTAAGATTGGATAATCATGGAAATTACTTTGCTCTACCCTGCCGTCCTTTATAGTAATTTTCTCACCCAAAGTTGCTGATAAACCAAAAGTAAATCCACCTTCCATCTGAGCTCTGATGGTATTTGGATTAATTACTTTTCCACAGTCTATGGCAATCCAAGCCTTATGTAATTTCAGTAAATCATTAACAGTAGAAACCTCAATAGCAGCCCCTGCAATACTACCACGAGTCTTGTGAAGGCAAATCCCTAATCCGTGTCCTTTTGGAAGTTCACGTCCCCATTGAGATTTTTCTGCAACTTTATTTAATACTTTCTGAAAACGAGCTTTACCTTTTAACAGTTTCAGACGATAAAGTAATGGATCATGTCCCGCTAGATGAGCTGACTCATCTATAGCACTTTCAATAAAAAAAGCGTTAAAAGAACTACCTACTGAATGCCAAAATCCAACAGGGACTCCTGAATCAACTTCAGTATAATCCAAATTAAAGTCATCTATTGCATAAGGAATTTCATCCGCGCCTTCAGTTGATAATGGATCTACGTTAAACCAGGCCATTGGTGCAAAAAACCGTTTAAGAATTGAAGGCGAGGCTAATTGATTGTTCCACGAAACTGGGAATCCATCTTTATTCAATCCAATCTGAAAACGACTCATACTTGCAGGACGATAAAAACCCTGCTGGATATCTTCTTCCCTCATCCATGTTACCTTGACCGGTTTCCCTAATTCTTTAGAAAGTATTAAAGACTGTTTTACAAAATCAGTTTCTGCTCTCCTCCCAAAGCCACCGCCAATGTAGGTTGTGTAAATTTTAATCTGTTCCTCGTTTAATTCAGAAATTTCTTTTGCGACATCCATGCACGCTTCTTGAAACTGAGTAGGGACCCATACTTCACAAGAATTTTCTGTTATATTTGCAGTGCAATTCATTGGTTCAAGTGCAGCTTGTGATAAATAAGGCACTTCGTACTCTAGATCTAGGACATTAAATGCTTCAGTATTGGTTTTTCCTTCGGCATCTAGTGCCTTGATAAATTCGTCCTTAATTTGCTTACTTTCAAGGCCTTTAGTTTCTCCTCCATTAAATTTAACATTTAAGGCTTCCATTCCTTGTTTTGCTCGCCATGTATTATCTGCAATCACTGCTATTCCATTAGGGATAATAACCACTTTTTTTACACCCCTAATTTTATTTGCAGCAGCCTCATCATATGACATAACTTCACCACCAAAAACTGGTGATTGGCAAATAGTTGCATAAGTCATTTCAGGCAGTCTTACATCAATTCCGAACTGTGCAGATCCATTTGTTTTGCTTGGAATATCAATTCTTTTTACTGATCTTCCGATCAAATTATAGTCTTTAGATTTTTTTAAAGGAGGATCAAATGGAATGTCTAATTTCCCTGCTGCTTCTGCAATCTCTCCGTAGCTTAATTTTTGGCTACTGTTTTTACGATAAATGTGTCCTGACCGAGCAGAACATTCTTCTACAGGGATTCTCCATCTTTGAGCTGCTGCCTGTCGCAACATCAGTTTAACTGCTGCACCTGCTTTTCTTAATGGACCCCAAAAGCCCTTAACGCTTGAACTGCCTGCAGTAATTTGACCCGAATTACTTTCAGGATTTATGTAATCTGAATTTACTGGCGCAGTTTCCGTTTTGATCATTTGCCAGTCAGCTTCCATTTCATCAGCCAAAATCATGGAAAGTGAAGTGTTCACTCCCTGCCCCATTTCAGAACTTGGGATAATAAATGTTGTTTTTCCATCTGGTGTAATTCTAATCCAAATTCCCAGATGTTCCAAATTTTCAACTTTTGCAGCTAAACTGCACTTTGGCTCATATGCCAACCCTACCATCAAGCCAGTACAAGTCAGCGCAGATTTTTTCAAAAAAGCTCTACGTAAGAGGGAATATTTTTCCATCTTAGCCGCCCTGCTTTTGAATGAGCTTAGCAGAAAGCCTAATCGCTTTCCTTAAACGAACATAATTTCCGCAGCGGCATATATTTGAAATTTTATTTTCTATTTCTGATTCACTTGGTTTTAGGTTTTTGGAAAGTAAAGCAGAAGTTGCCATTATCTGCCCCGATATGCAGTAACCACATTGAGGCACCTGCTCTTCTATCCATGCTTTTTGAACAGGATTATTTTCACCAATTCCTTCTATTGTTATGATTTCCTTACCCTGTGCCGAAAAGACTGGCAAAATGCAGGATCTAACTGCTTCCCCATTTAAATGCACAGTACAAGCACCGCACTGACCAATTCCGCACCCAAATTTTGTTCCTGTCATTCCAAGCTCATCTCTCAAAACCCAGAGTAGCGGCATTTCATCTTCTACATCTAATTGATGTGTAGTTCCGTTAATTTTTAACAAGGGCATAATAATTAATCTCATAGTTTAGATATTAAATGTTTTCATGATATATTATTTTAACACTAATTATTCATAAGAAATAAAAAATACCATAAAATTGCTTCAAAGATAGAATTTTATTTTAAAATTATATTGTTTTTTATATTGTTATTTCATATACTTATCTTATTTAAACTTATTAATAATTAAAATTATTAAAAAATTTATGCTTCGTAAAGTTTTGTTCATGCTGGCTTTTCTAAAAGTTGCATCAATCATATTTGCCCAAGGAATTGAAGATTCTGAATCTAGTCACTCAATACTGAAAAACCCAAAATATTATGAAAATTATGGAGGAGATTTCAGCCTTACAGGCCCAGATGGAAAAATTATTTCATTGGAAGATTTCCGGGACAAATTAGTGCTAGTTTACTTTGGTTATACTTTTTGTCCTGATGTCTGCCCGATAACACTTTCAAAATTAAAATTGGTTATGCTTGATCTAGGTGAAAAAGCTGAAGATGTTCAGGTTATCTTCATATCAATTGATCCGGAACGTGATAGCTATATGAGATTAAAGGATTATGTGCCATATTTCCATCCTACTTTCATAGGACTAACAGGATCAGAAGCTGATATAGCTGCTGTGGCTAAAAAATATCAAACTATCTATATAAAACAAAAAGTAGAATCAGAAGCAGAATATTTAATGGCCCACACGGATGTGGTTATCCTGGTTGATCAAAATGGGAAATATAGAGGAAGATATAAATCAAAATTTGATATGGGAAAATTGACAAAGGACATAAACAGGCTTCTTGAAAAGAGTTATTGAAAATTTACCAAACATTTATTATTATCTTTTTTTTTATTTTCAAAAAATTTTGTTTTTATAACTAAATTCCAGGAAAAATTATGAAATTTAAGTCATTAATTTATCTGTTTATATCTTTTTGTGTAGCTTACATCTTAATCGGATGTCAAAAACATATGCACCATACACATGAAGAACATAGCGAACATAAACAAGGTAAGAAAAATATAATGGTTCATAATCCGTGGGTGAGGGCAGTTCCTCCAGTATCGGAAACTTCAGCTGCATACATGATGTTAATGAACCATGGAGACAAAGCTGATCAACTGCTTTCAGTAAAAAGCTCAATCGCTAAAGTTGTTGAAATTCATAATGTAAAAAAAGAAAATGGCGTTATGAAAATGTTTCCAGTCAAATATATTAAAATTGCCGCAGGAAAAAATCAGGCACTCAAACCAGGCGGTTATCACTTAATGTTAATGAAGTTGACAAAAACTTTGAAAGTGGGACAGGAAATTGAGTTTATACTAAATTTTAAACATTCTGGAATGGTAAAAGTAATTGCAACAGTAAAAGAGGGAGAGTCTATGAAGCATGATATGAAACATGACCATGGCTAAGCTCATTATATTCATTATTAGATTGAGCGATTTATCTGTCCAAAGATGATTTCAAAAAAATATATTTAAATTCAAGAAATAATCTTATGTATTAATGAAGTGCTGTTGATTGGTATTGCAATTTTATTTTAACAAATATTTTTTTGTTGGATTCTGATTGAAAAATTCTTCGTTTGTCAAAGATATAAAAATAAAAGTTTTAAGTTTAGGCCTTCTATTAGCTTGCTTATTGGTTGCCGTCTTGCCCTGGTTTTTTTCATCATTTGAAAAAACAGAATTTACTGAATTCACTTTTACTCCGGCACGTTACAAGTCTTCTCTAGACAAACAATCCATAGAAATTTTTTCTGATTCCAGTAAATTACTCTCCTCTATTTATATCGGCTGGCCAATCATAAATTTCACGATTAATTCTGACAGTACCAAGCTTGCTGTCTCTGCATTCAATCCATGGGAAACTCTCCGTATATATGATTTAAAAACGCTTGAATTACAAACTTCATTGAAAATGAATGTACCACCAAGATTTCTGGTTTTTTCTGCTGACAATAAATATCTTGCAGTGGCTGAAGAACATAATCCCGAAGTTTTTTTAATTGAAACAAAGACTGGGGAAAAACAGTCATTGAATTTGCCTGTTCAGCCACTATCACTGCTGAATGCAGAAATACCAAATGAACTGCTGATAAGATCTGAACAGGAAGTTATTAGAGTACAGATTGAACCTCCAAAGATTTTAGAGAGAAATGCAAAATTTGAATTTGAATTTGGTGATGAAAAAATGTTCCTTGACCCGGTCGAAATTTGTTTTGTTCACGGAGTACCCCATCCACTTTTCGCGCAGAAAGAAGTTGCTATGAGTGACGAAGGACTTACAGGGTTCCTGTTTCAACCAAAATTAAATTGAACTTTCCCCTGTTTAATTTACCACACATTAAACTCGTAACACAAAATAGTAAAATTTATTACTGATTCTTTAATAAGAGGCTTCTTATTTGCTCGGAAATAAGTTTTGAATCAGTATTATGTGGGAATGTTTTTCGAATTACTCCCTGCGGGTCAATGACAAAAATTTTTGATGAATGATAAATTACATAACCCAGAGCTGAATCAGGGGAATTTTTTTTTTCAAAATTTACACCAAAAATTTTAGCAACCATACCCAATTCTTTAATAGTACCTGTAACTCCAATAATATTTGGATGAAAATATCCAGTATATTTCTTAAGTCTTTCCAAAGTATCCCTCTCTGGATCAAGACTTATAAATAGAGATTTACTCTTCTTTAATTCATCATCATTCAAATATGAAAATGCATGGGATATTGTTGCCAGTGATATTGGGCAGACATCTGCACAGGATGTAAAACCAAAAAATAATAAGACTACATTCCCGCGGAGATCCTTTAGAGATAAAGCTCCCTCAGGAGAATCAAGCATAAAATCTATTTCCTGAAATATTTTTGATTCTCCCACTTCAAATCCTTCTGTAGTTTCTTTAGCTACTGCATTATGAAAGTCAGTAAGACTAGAAAACAAATTAACAAGGCAAAGTAGTACCACTTTTACAAAAAATGTTACTTTCACAATTCTAAAAAATTTGCACAACATAATTTATAGCTTAAGGAAATAAATTTATTTTTATAAACTTTGGAACCAGTTTATGGAGGTTTAAATATTAGTTAATAAACATATAAATCCGACTAGTTTTTTCAAAAGGGTAAAAGTATTTTTTCAGCAGCCTGAGAGATAATATTTTTAGGCAGATTACATTTTTGGATAAGAAACTCACCCACCCCACCCATATTTACAAGATTTCTAATAAATTTTGACATCCTTCCGTATTTACCTTCTATCAAAGATTCAGTTTTTCTATAATCACACTCAATTGCGTTTATCATCTTTTCATCTAGCATTCCTGCTTTTTCAGATACCATTGCAATTAGTAGTGCAGAAATAGCTCCCGATCTATCCCTTCCAGCATCACAGTGAATTAAGACTTTTTTTTCAGCTATAATATCTATAAGAATATTTTCATAAAACAAACATGTTGGAATTCTCAATTTTTCATTTTCCCAATTTGAAATGAATTCCAGGTCATTTAATACAATTTCGTCGTTAAAAAATTGACCAATAATTTTTTCCTTAGAATCATGACAGAAAAATCTTTCTTTTTTTAATGGAGAATAATTAAGGGAAAATATTACATCAGGATTTCCGACTTTTGAACAACTCCAACCTGAAAACCAACCTGCTGATCTATGTATAACGTCTTTTTTAAAAATATTATTTCCTAAGCATTTATTTAAACTAAGGCCTAAGTCTCGATGATTCATGTCATGATAAAAACCCTCATAGCGGATAGCTAGTGCCTGCTCATTATGTTCTTCTCCAAGGCTTTTAAATTTTGTCCAAGCCATGATGATTAGTATAAAAGTTAAAACCATACCAAAAGATGACAAAATTATTTTTGATACTTTTCTAATCATTTTCTAAATCTCTCAGAGGAATTACAACACTCCGTTTGCGAATTATTTATGGGGGGTTAAATTAATTGAAGGTATTAAAAATAATTACTTTTTTTTAATTAACATTTATTATAAAAATAATCATAATAATATTAACTACTTAATATCAATTTTGCAATATTATTTTATTTTTTCTTGACAAAATTAGTATATACTAATAAATTTGTCTCCTTAATATAAACTATAACTCGTTGTCTTTGATAACTAGGATTAGTAATGTATGTATATATTTTGATTAATTATATACTTAATACATGATATTAAAAGAAACAATCAGAAATTATAATTTTTTTTACCTATACTTGGGTACAATTACATAAATAATAATATAATTTAAAGGAAAATATGAAAATATTGTTAACGAGGCCTGGCCTCTCATTTAGTTTTATAATTGCTATAAGCCTGATTTTCGGTTGTGTTTTTGCGAAACCTAAAATGTATAGTAGTTTCCCAGTTACAGAAAAGAGTTATAATGGATCTAAAAAAGATTCTACATCCTACACTGGCCAAATGGCTCGACACGTGCTGCATAATTCATTGAAAAAGCTTGCTGGAAAGGGCAATGGTAAGCCAAACTCCGCTCTTAAAGCAAAAATGCTCTCTTACTATTCAGGAAAAGATGCAGGTCGTGAAATTATTGATCCAACCTCCAAAGGAGATTTCAAGATTAAACAGACTATGGTTGATCAGATTTCCAAAGGAAAGAACCTTAAAGGAAAGACATATAAGGGCATAATTAATGGCTTCCCCGGGCAAATGACTGGCCCAGAGGTATTTGAATTTATGATTGACAAAGCTTCATCATCAAATAAGGGCTTCGATCCGTTAACGGGCTATAATTATCCCCAATTAATCTCTAAATTCATGATGGGGGCAGTGTTTTACAGTCAGGCAGTAGATAACTATCTTGATGAAAAAATGGGAGCAGATAACAAGCCCAATAATAAACCTTACAAGAAAGGTGCACACTATACCGGTAAGGAGCATTCATGGGATGAAGCATTCGGCTATTTTGGTGCACCTGCTCATGCTATGGCTCTGAGTGCGAAGCAGGCATATGGAATTGCCAAGAAAAAAGATATGAAAGTTGCTGATGCAAATGGAGATGGCATGATAGACCTTTATACTGAGATGACTTACGCTCATGCATACTACGCAGCTGATTCAGACAAGGCTGGAACCAAATATATGCATACAATCGTCGGTGCCTTCATTAAAGGTCGTCAGTTGATTACTGAGGCTAATGGGGCGGCTCTAACTGACCAACAACGTGCTCAACTAATGGGGTATGTCAAAACCATTAAATCTAATTGGGCTCAGGTTATTGCAGAAGCTGCATTCAAGTATGCAGGTTCATGCTATAAAGATCTGGAAAAATTAAGAACCATTGTAGAAAGTAATGGTGATGCATCCAAAGCCTTTGCAGCATATGGTAAGCACTGGGGAGAATTGAAAGGGTTCCTAATGGCATTAGAGACTAGTGGTCGCGACCTCGGTGAGGCTGGCGTACGAATGAATCGCCTGGTTGGATTTGGCCCTGTTCTTCTTGGAGGTGGTCAGGTTACAGGTATTGATTCCAACGGTAATTTACAAACTGGAGGGAATCGTTCTATGGGAGAGTATCAAGTGCATATGATCAAGCTACAGAAGCTGCTTGGTGATACCTTCAGTTTGAAAGCACGCAAAAACGATGTAACTTCAAATATGGCTGGTCTTCTAGAGACATTAGGATCAAGTCTTGCTGCAGAAAATGATTGAGTGAGCATATCATTTTCCATAATTCAAGAGGCGGTGCAGCTATCGATAGGAGAATGGCTGCCCGCCTTTTTTAATCCCCAGAAGAGAATTTTTTGGGGTTACATGTTATCTTCAATCTTTATTGCATTTTTATGGTTGCGATTGGTTAAAAAAACCAATCTAATTTCATGTGTTAAACAAATCTTTGACCCGCAAGTGTGGATCTCCAGATCTGCAATGGCCGATTACAAGGTGATGATGATTAACACAGTGTTGATGGTTATATTATCACCGCGCCTTCTTGCAAAAGCTACTGTTGCCTATCTTGTTTTCGATAGCATGCATCTGTTGTTTGATGGACGTCCCTTCCTATCAACAATTCTCCCACAGTGGATGATTGCTTTGAGCTTTACCATGTTTCTATTTTTGCTGGATGATTTCGCTCGCTATTGGCTTCATCGCTGGCTACATAAAGTCCCTATATTATGGTCTTTCCACAAAGTACACCATAGTGCAACGGTGCTAAATCCATTCACAGTTTTCAGAACTCATCCTATAGAAGGAGTTTTGTTCTCAATACGCAGTGCACTAGTACAGGGATTCACCACGGCAGTATTTTTCTTTTTCTTCGGTGATAAAGTGACCCTGCTCATGGTTCTCGGTGCTTCTGTATTTACTTTTACATTCAATTTTCTTGGTTCGAATCTTCGTCACAGTCCAGTTTCCATTCAATATTGGAGAAATCTTGAGCGGATTGTAATGTCACCTGCTCAACACCAAATCCATCATTCTAATGCAAAAGAGCATATTGATAAAAACTTTGGGGTTGCTCTATCTGTATGGGATTGGATGTTTGGGACTTTGAGTCTCTCAAAGGCTGATGAAAAACTTAGATTTGGTCTGAGCGAAGAACAATCATACAAGCTTCACACTCTAGAAGGGCTTTATATTACCCCTCTAAAACAAGCAACAGAGATTTTTTTACGATTCGTTTCTCGTATACCACACTTTCAATTTTTCAAAAACACTTAGTATAAATAAAAAAATGAGCAAAATTATTCTATCAACTTTTTTGATTTGTATTTTTGTCACTCCCCAATCAGTTTTAGCTACAGGAAAAAATGTAAATATATATTCAGCTCGCAAGGAGGCTTTGATATTACCTTTGCTTAAAAGATTCAAAAATAGTACAGGTATCAATTTTAGGTTAGTAACTGGCAAGGCAGACGGACTGCTAAAACGTTTGGAAATCGAAGGAAACCTGAGCCCTGCAGATGTTTTTATCACTGTAGATGCGGGGCGATTGCAACGAGCTAAAAAGGCTGGTGTTCTTCAAAAAATCAACAATCCTTTTCTTAAAAAGCGTATACCGGCCAGTCTTCGTGATAAGGAAAACTATTGGTTCGGACTTTCTCAGCGCGCGCGTACAATTATCTATAATAAGGAAGCTTTAGATGCTACCAAACTATCGACCTACGAAGATCTGGCAAATCCAGCATGGAGTGGGCAATTGTGCATTCGGTCTTCCGACAGCATTTATAATCAGTCTCTGGTTGCTTCCATGATTGAAGTTAACGGTATAAAGGAAACCGAATCGTGGGCCCGTGGTCTAGTACAAAATTTTGCACGCCCCCCTACGGGAGGAGATACGGACCTACTAAAGGCTACTGCGGCTGGACAATGCAATATTGCTTTAGCAAACACCTATTATTTGGGTCGCTTGATCAATAGTAAAATTAGCTCTGAGCGAAAAGCTGCTCAAAATTTATCAGTTTTTTGGCCCAATCAGGGCAAAGGAGATCGTGGTGTTCATGTGAATGTCAGTGGTGCAGGAGTTACTAAATATGCACGAAATATAAATGAGGCAATTTCACTGTTGGAATTTCTAGTTACCGACGAGTCACAGGAATGGTATGCTGAAGTTAATAACGAATATCCTGTAGTTGAAGGCGCAAAAGTTTCCAAAACACTTGAAAGCTTTGGAAATTTTAAGGCTGACAGCATTAATCTAACAATACTTGGGGTAAATAATCCAGAGGCTGTTAAATTGATGGATAGGGCTGGTTGGCGATAAAAAAGTTTTGATTAAGGACATCTAAAAATAACTGGTCTGTCTATTTGAAGCCTAACACCAATCAATTGATTTATATTAAGAACCTCCGAATCGTGAAGTAAGCATAAGAGTTCCGTACCTCGGCTAGTTTTTAAATTATACAAGTAACTAGAACCTCTAAAATAACGCGCCGTGATAATTGCTTTATTTTCGTTATCATGTGATAAGATAACGTTTTCGGGTCGGATTAAAAGGTCAACTTTTTCCTGAAGCTGAAAAGCTTCCGTTAAATTAAACTTAATATCTCCCAAATCTGTTGAAATTGTATCATTGCTGGAGATTAATCCGGTCAGCAAGGTTCCTTCCCCAATAAATTCTGCAACAAAGCGGTTCAAAGGATGATGGTATAAATTATAGGCAGAGTCGTTTTGCTGAACTCGACCTTGGTGCATTACGCTGATATGGTCACCTACGGCAAAGGCTTCGTTCTGATCGTGAGTTACCAATATGGCAGAAATCTTTTCTTGCTGTAAAATAATTCGAATCTCTCGGGCCAGTTGTTCTCTCAGTTCCTCATCCAAACTTGAAAGAGGTTCATCCATCAATAGCAGGGATGGTTTAGGTGCCATTGCTCGAGCCAATGCAATACGCTGCTGCTGACCTCCCGAAAGCTCATGGGAATATTTTTTTTTGAATTGTGACATGCCGACCAAATCCAATAATTCGTTACTGCGTTCGTATCTTAGAGACTTAGGTAGTAAACGTATACCGAATTGGATATTTTCTTCAACAGAAAGGTGGGGAAATAATGCAATGTCCTGAAAAACCATCCCGATTTGCCTTTTTTCCGGTTCTACAAAGAGTTTTGAGCTATTCAGTTTTTTACCATTTAAGATAATTTCACCTTTTGTTGGGATCTCAAAACCTGCGATGGCTCGAAGCGCAGTTGTCTTACCACAGCCGCTGGGACCAAGCAAACATCCGATTTGACCTTCTTCCAAACTGAAATCAAATTCAAATAAAATTTGATTCCTACCATAAGCGAAGTCTAGTTTTTTAACTTCAAGTCTTTTCATATTTTGGTTTTTCCTTGATCTAATCTAGAATGTGAAATTGTTTTACTCAAATATATGACTGGAAGAAGGCCTACAAAAACTATAGTTAAAGCCGCCGATGAGGAGTCTGCCAGTCTTTCGTCAGAGGCCAATTCAAAGGCCCTTACTGCTAATGTATTAAAATCGAAAGGTCTTAAAATTAAAGTAGCTGGCAATTCTTTCATAACATCAACAAAAACAATCATCAGTGCTGTCAGAGTAGAACTTTTCAAAAGTGGAATATGAATTTTAATCAAAGTATCACGAGCCCTACATCCTAAAGAGCGTGCAGCTTCATCCATTGATGGCTTGATCTTATCAAGTCCTGACTCCACAGACTGCAGGCTTATTGCTAAAAATCGAACGACATAGGCAAACATGACAGCGATTAGTGTACCGCTGAAAATCAAGCCGCTTGAAATTCCGAGGCTAGACTTCATAAATGCGTCAAATCTTAAGTCTAACCATGCAAAGGGAATAATGACACCCACGGCAATTACAGTACCTGGTATTGCGTAACCTATTGAAGCAGTTCGAATTGAAATAATCGTTGCTTTCCCAGGCATTATCCTCATACCATAGCCAAAGAATAAAGCTAGAATCACTGATATCAAGGCTGCACCTAAACCCAGAAAGAAACTATTTCTAACTAATTCTAAAAAACTGTCATTCACCATATCACTCCACGTTTCAAAAGCCCAAAGTAAAAGTTGTGTCGCAGGCAAGAAAAAGCCAAGTAATACGGGAATCGAACAAACAGCAAATGCTCCCCAGGCCTTGAATCCATGTAAGTTGTATTCAGAGAAGCTAGTTATTTTCCCTGAAATGTTATGGTATTTTGCCTTTTTACGAGAAATGCGTTCCATCATTATTAAAAGGAATACAAAAAACAAAAGCAAAGACGCCATCTTAGCAGCTGAATTGTAATCACCAAGGCCATACCACGTGCGGAAAATTCCTGTGGTAAATACTCCGAGCCCAAAAAAGGATACCGTACCATAATCTGCAAGAGTCTCCATCAGAGCAAGCGAGAGCCCCGCCACTATCGCTGGCCTGGCTAATGGTAGTGCAACCTTATAAAAGACAGTCCAAGGTCCACAATTTAGAGTACGTGAAACTTCCATAACACGCACAGATTGTTCTAGAAAAGTGGAACGTCCCAAAAGATAAACATAGGGATATAGAACCAAAGACAACATTGTGATGGCTCCTCCCAATGAACGGATTTGTGGGAAATAATAGTCCCGATAACTCCAGCCAGTCCAATCTCGGATCATTGTTTGTACTGGTCCTGCAAAATCGAACATACCCGTATAAGTATAAGCAACAATATATGCCGGCATTGCCATAGGAAGAAGTAAAAGCCAAATAAATAGATTTTTTCCTGGGAATTGACACATTGCCGTTAGCCAAGCCGTAGCTACTCCAATCAGTAATGTCCCAATACCAACGCCACAAGCCAGCAGCATTGAATTGCCAATATACTCTGGTAAAACCGTATCTTTAAGGTGTTGCCAATTTTCTCCAGGATTTTCAAATACAGATAAAGCAATTGTTAAGATCGGAATGCTGAGTATTAAAGCAGTCCCAATTATACTCGGTCGCCAGATACGAATGGTTAAAATTTTCATAGCCTATTAGAATCGGTTTAAGTCCCCCAAAAAGCAAACTAGACCCCTTGCTGGACGGATTTATACAGGGAGCAACTAGGATGGTTTATGGATATTTATTATATTCCCGAGGAAGGAGCACCGCAATGCGAAAGAAAAACAATTAAGCTCGTAATGCTGTGCTCACAAAAAATAGGTTCTCAAAATAAGGGATAAATCTATAATGAGGAAAAATGAAAGATTGATATCACCTTACAGACTCTCTTAGAAATTTTCTAAGTTAAGTTTTTTAAAATATTTTCTGGTTTAGTAACTTCATATGGATCACTGTCAAGTCCCATTTGGTTCTTTCCATCTTCAACCCACATTCTATCTACTTCCATTCCATTTAAAGTCATTGCATATCTCCAACTTCGATATCCAAAATTCTGTGCTGGTTTCCATACCAACATATCCATGTCCCTAGTAAACTCACCACTGCCATCAGGGATCATTTTAACATTCTCGATTTCATGCTTTTCAGCCCAAAAATTCATTACAAATGAATCATTCACTGACATGCAGTAAACTTCATCTATACCTTTAGCTTTGAAATCATCATAAAGAGCATCCAGACCTGGAAGCTGCATCTCGCTTCATATAGGTGTAAAGGCACCTGGCAAAGATACCACAAGAGATCTTTTACCTGAGAAATAATCTTGGGCAGATTCATTAAACCAATCTGTTCCTTTGCGAATTCTCCAAGTAGTATTAGGAACTTTCATTCTTTCTCCTTTTCAAAATGTTTAATCATATCGTGATAATCACCAACAAATTCTCCTTTAATTAAAATTTGTGGTACTGCTGTTGATTTGGTGTTTTTCATCACCTCACCAAAGAATCTTTTATCAGAATTAATTACAGTATATTTCAATCCTTTTTCTTCAAAAAATTCTTTAGCTTTGTCGCACCACTGACATTCAGGAACTGATTGATGTCTAATGATGACATTTCCACTTAATTTAATATCCATTAATAATCCTATAAAAATATCTAAAGTATTATCCCTATATTAATTCAAATATTTATATTCACTTTGATACTTAATATTATCCCCAATGAAATACGCACTATTCACTGAATAATAATAATCTAGTATTTTGGTTAATAATTCTCTTAACTTGTTCGACTCTAATAAATCATGACTTTCACCACAGTGACATTCATTATTTTTGTGCCGTTCGATTTCATATTTAATAAGATAATCAATAATTTTATCTGATGAGATTCTATTATTATCTAAATCTACTATAATCTTTTTAATTTGATGATAGTAATGGATTGCATGGTAATTATAAAATAAATCAGGAATATTATAAGATTCAGACATCCTGTCAAACTTAATCAAAGAAACAAACAAATCACTCAATAAATCATTTACGCTGCTGCAAGACATTTCTGAGTATGCAACTAGGTGAACTTCTCTATGTCCTATTTCAAAATATTCTACAAAGGCCATACTTGCATCTCTATTTTCTTTAAAAGATAGGAATATACTTTCAACACTATCAATAATTTTAGGATAAATAGCTTTAACAATATTGTAATAATCATGGTTGATAGATATTTCACGTTTAAATAATTTCATTTATTTTTCTAACTAATTTAATATTTGATTTTGATTAATTAAATGACTACTATTTTTTCTTTTTAATTCAATA
>CACFAY010000031.1 GCA_902564345.1 uncultured SAR324 cluster bacterium | reverse complement strand
CCTTATTTATTATTATAGTTAAAATAATTGCAGATTCATATATTTTAAGTAATATTGATCAGCTACAATTATTTAATTCTATTTTTTCAACGAATTTGTAAGGACATTATGTCAGATATATCAAGAGATTATGACAAAAAAAAAGTAGTAGATATACTAAAAAAAATATTTGAATTAGAAATGGCAGGTGTTATACGTTACACTCATTATGCTTTAATGATTTTTGGTTCAAATAGGCTTCCTCTTGTTGAATTTTTTAGAGAACAAGCAAAAGAATCATTGAATCATGCAGATTTAGCTGGAGAGCATATAACTGGTTTAGGTGGGCATCCTCCTATAAATCCTATTTCTATCAAAGAATCTAATAAACATGAAATCAATGATATCCTTAAAGAAACGCTCCAGCACGAAAAAAATGCAATTAGCATTTATTATGAATTATTAAGTTCTGTTGAAGATAAAGTTGTTTATTTGGAGGAGTATGCAAGACAGATGATTGGTCAAGAAGAACTGCACTCTCTTGAAGTTGAAAAAATGTTGAAAAATTAATTTTCTTTATAGACCGAATGTAATATTTAAATTATCATATATTTAGTTTATTTTAGTTTAAAATCTAATAGATGCTTTGAAAATTAGGATCTTTAAATTATAAATAATTTTATTAATTAAAAATATATTAATTTATTTAAACGATTTTAGTAGGATTATTTTATGGAATTAAATGGAATAGAATATTCATCGCCAAGGAAACCTTTGGCAGTAGTATGTATTGATGGTGGTGACCCAGAATACTTTCAAACTGGACTCAGGGACGGCATAATCCCAAATATTTCTCGCTTCATGAAAGAGGGTTTCTACCAAGTTGCAAGGGGTTCAATGCCAAGTTTTACTTGCCCCAATAATATGTCAATAGTAACCGGTACTGAACCTGAGAGACACGGCATTTCAGGAAATTTTTATATAGACCCTGAAACTCAAGAACCAGTAGTTATGACTGGACCAGAGTTGCTTCGATCGCGTTCAATCATGAGTCAATTCTCCAGAGAGGGAGCCAAGGTGGTCTCCATTACCGCAAAAGACAAACTTAGGAGACAATTGCAAAAAGATATGGACCTTTCAGGAGGATCAGTAAGTTTTTCATCCCAGTATGCTGATAAATGTACAATTGAAGAAAATGGAATTGAAAATGTTCTTGAATTCGTTGGACAGCCACTTCCTAATATGTATTCTGCAGAACTATCTCTCTTCGTAATAGATGCAGGAATAAAACTACTTAAAGAACAAAAGCCTGACATTTTATACCTTTCCCTAACTGATTTCATCCAGCATACATATGCCCCAGGGTCAGAAGAATCTAACAATTTTCACATTGAATTGGATCGGCGCTTTGGGATTTTACAAGATCTAGGAGCAATAGTGACACTCACTGCGGATCATGGAATGGGAGACAAATCTAATGAAAGTGGAGAACCAAATGTGATTTGGTTGCAGGATATTTTAGATCAAAGTATCGGTACAGGGACTTGTAGAGTTATATGTCCCATAACAGATGCATTTGTAGGCCATCATGGTGCCTTGGGTGGTTTTGTACGTATCTATCTGCAGAAAAAAGACGATCAAAATAAAGTTTATGATTTAATTGAGAAGATAGAAGGTGTTGAAAAAGTATGGACAGCAGAAAACGTAGCTAAGGATCTTGAACAACCACTGGATCGCGAGGGAGATCTTGCAGTGGTTGCAGACAAAAGGACTGTCATTGGAGGAAGTGAAAAAAATCATGACCTTAGTGCCTTGAAAGGCAAAAGACTGCGTACACACGGAAGCCTTCATGAGGCTAACGTACCTTTCATCATTAGTGAGCCTCTTAACGAAAAATATGCAAATCGAGCAAAAGAGAATAAATTACGCAGCAGGGAGATTTTCGAATATGCCCTGAACGGAACAGTATTTTAATTCAGGGGGGTTAAAAAAGTATGTTAAAAGAAAAAATGCGTATAAACGGTAATAAAGTTGAAGGTGAAAATGGGAATTTGGATGTTTTAAATCCTTTTAATGGCGAAAAAGTTGGAAGCGTCCCTAGAGCTTCTGAAAATCAGGTTGATCAAGCAATGGAAATTGCAAAAAATTTTCAACCTGAACTTACTCGTTATGAAAGGCAGCAGATTCTTTCAAACACTGCTGAAATGTTAGTCTCACGTCGTGATGAAATTTCAGATCTAATTACTGCAGAATCTGGACTCAGCAAAAAAGATTCACTATATGAAGTAGGAAGAGCCTTCGATGTTTTCAGTCTCACAGGACAGCTTTGTATTTTGGATGATGGACAGATTTTTTCCTGTGACCTAACCCCACATGGACAGAAGCGTAAGATTTTCACACAAAGAGAACCTCTGCAGGGTGTAATCAGCGCGATAACACCATTCA
The DNA here is from genome assembly GCA_902564345.1 of uncultured SAR324 cluster bacterium. Lineage (GTDB taxonomy): Bacteria > SAR324 > SAR324 > SAR324 > NAC60-12 > Arctic96AD-7. Next base: position 14,021 of record CACFAY010000031.1, on the reverse strand, counting down.
ACCATCCCCTCAACATGGTGGCTCACAAAATTGCACCAAGCATTGCCACCAACAATAGAATGGTATGTAAACCTACTGAAAAAACTCCGTTGACAGCTTTACTTCTTGCAGATGTACTCTGTGAAGCAGGAATGCCTCCAGAAATGTTTCAAGTTATAACAGGACTTCCCGAAGATGTTGGAGATGCCATGATTACTCATTCCCATATTGATCTCATTACCTTTACCGGAAGTGTAATGGTAGGTAAATATATTGCTGAGAGGGCTGGTTACAGACGGACAGTGCTTGAACTTGGAGGGAATGCTCCTCTGATAATCATGGAAGATGCGGATCTGGAACGAGCTTCAAGGCTGGCTGTTGCAGGTGCGACGAAAAATTCTGGACAAAGATGCACTGCTGTCAAACGAATCCTGGCAGTAGAATCTATTGCTGATGCTCTTGTTGAAAAAATTGTCGAGAAGGCTTCAAAACTTATTTGTGGGAATCCCAGCGATCCTAAAACCGATGTAGGAACTGTTATTGATGAGAATTCTGCAAAGCTCTTTGAAAGACGTGTCAAGGATTCAGTTTCGAAGGGTGCATGTAAACTTTATGGAAATGATCGGCAGGGTGCATTGTTTCACCCAACTGTGATAGATCATGTTCCTTCGGAATGCGAGTTGGTTATGGAGGAAACCTTTGGACCTGCAATACCCATCATAAGAGTTAAAGACATAGACCACGCCATCAGGATTGCCAATGGAACTAGCTTTGGTTTATCCTCAGGTGTATGCAGCAATCGTTTGGATTACATTACCCGTTTCATTAATGAGTTGAATCATGGAACAGTAAACATCTGGGAAGTCCCAGGCTACAGAATTGAAATGTCTCCTTTCGGAGGTATTAAGGACTCGGGCCTTGGGTACAAAGAAGGCGTAATTGAAGCTATGAAAAGCTTCACCAACCTCAAAACTTTCTCAATGCCTTGGTATTGAAAGCTTACAAATATAAGACAAATCGATAATAATTAGTAAAAATAATCAAAAACATTTTTTTGGCTATTTTTTAAGTTGAGCTTGTCCTTTTAAATCTTATTTTATCCAATTCATAAAAAAACGTTATGAGGGTCGTAGACTTGCTAGAAAGGAGTTACCGACTTTATAAAAAGAAACTAGCTGTTAATGTTTTGAATGAAGAAAAAATACCTTATTCCAAATTAAGAAATATATCTTTATCTTTAGCAAATAATTTAATTAAAAATGGTTACGGTAATAAAATAAAGATTGTTTTATTTACTGATAAAGATACATATAACTTTTATTTTAGTTTTGCCTGTTCATATTTAGGAGCATGCCTAATTCCATTAAGTACTAATCTTACAAAATCAGAACTAAAAAATATTGTAAATGATTGTAAACCAAATTTAATAATTACTGATAACAATAATCATAATAAATTAAACTTCATAAATGATACTAGTACAATACTTATAGTTGACACAAAATTTTTCTTAGAAAATTATTTTAATTTAAATTTAAGTGAGGAAATAATTGATTTTGCAAAACCTGAGGACATAAATCTCATTATCTACACAAGTGGCACGTCAGGCAATCCAAAAGGAGTCTGTCTTTCACAAAATTCTTTATGTTTTAATGCTTTCACGGCATCTATTTCACAAAACTTAAAACATGATGATAAATTTTTAAGTATAACTCCACTATATCATGCAGCAGCAGGAGTCAGAATTTTTACAATGATTTGTGATGGACAAACACATTATGTCTTAAGTAATTTTGATACTCATACATTTTTTCAATGTGTAAAAAAATATAGAATCACAACTACAATAGCTGTACCTACACAGTTAAGAAAAATTTTAGATTTTAAAACACTAAAATTATCATTTTTAAATTCTTTAAGATTATTAATATATGGTGCAGCACCAAGTGATACAAATTTAATTAAAGATTTGATAAGAATTTTTCCTAACAAACTTTGTCAAGGTTATGGATTAAGTGAAGCAGTTTCCCAACTTACATCACTAAGTCCTGAAGATCATGAAAAGAGTAAAAATAATGAGAAATTACTTAAATCTGTTGGAAAACCAATAGTTGGGGTAAATATTGAAATTAGAGATAATGACGGAATAGTATTAGCTAATAATAAGGAAGGAAATATTTTTGTGAAAACAGATAAACTCATGACAGAATACTACAACAATAATAAGGAAACAGAAAAAGTTTTAATTGGAGGTTGGCTTAAAACAGGCGATATAGGAATGCTAGATGAAAATGGTTATTTGTTTCTATTAGGAAGAGCCAAAGAGATGATAATATCCGGAGGAATAAATGTTTTTCCAGCAGAAATTGAAAATGCATTGATGGAACATGAATTCATTGAGGAAGCGGCAGTAATTGGTATTAAGGATGATTATTGGGGAGAAATTCCTTATGCTTTTATAAAAAAATCAAAATTGACTGAATTAAGTGATTTGGAATGTATTGAATGGCTAAAAGGGAGAATATCAAAATACAAAATACCAAAAAAATTCGAATTTGTTGAATATTTTCCAAAAACACCAACAGGGAAAATAATAAAAAAAAGACTTACATAAGTTGTGTTATTTTTTGAAAATCTGTTTTGCTATAATACCGGCCTGAATCTCCGATGTTCCTTCAAAAATGCTCATTATTCTAGAGTCACATAAAATTCTGCTTATTTCAAATTCTTGAGCATATCCATAACTTCCATGAATTTGAAAAGATATATCAGCATTAATCCAGCAATAATTACTACATAGCATCTTAGTGATGCTCGAATTTAATTGTTTACCAATGGAATTATTATAATTTGTTGTAACATTTAGATTATATATTTTACATCCAACAAGATTGAGAAATATGCTTTGTAGTTTTTGATAAATCCTTGGGAATGCAAATATAGATTTGCCAAATTGGATTCTATTTTTGGAGTAATTAAAGGCAAGTTCAAATGCGCGTTTAGAAAGTCCATTAGATCTAGATGCAGTCTGTATTCTTGCATTTTCAAATGTTGTCATAAGTTGTTTAAAACCAACATTTTCTTCAATACCTAAAAGAGAATCTTCAGGAATTTTGAAATCTTCAAATTTTATTGAGTAAGACTTCATTCCTCTATACCCTATAACTTTTATTTCTGAACCTGAAATTCCTATGTCAGGGAATTCATTATTGAATAAACCTCTTGTTTTATTAAAAACTAACAAAGACAAACCTTTGTACCCACTCTGATTAGAATCTGTTCTTGCTAACAAAACAACTAAGTCACTTCTAGAACCGTGAGTTATCCATGTTTTTTCCCCATTAATTACATAAATTCTTTCTCCGTTAATAATTTTTTTTTCAGCATAAGTAGATATGCTTGATAAATCTGATCCCGAATCTGGCTCCGTAAATGCTGCAGTTGGTAAAATGCTTCCATTAGCAATTTTTGGCAAATAATTATTTTTCTGTTTTTTTGTACCAAAATTAATTATCAATTCGGATGCAATATCATTTCTTGTAATGAGTGATCCAACTCCAATATAACCTCTACTTAATTCCTCAGTAATGGCTGACTGAATATTTTTATTTAAATCAAGACCACCATATTCTTTAGAAATATTTGCTGCAAATACTTCCATTTTTGAAAGCGACTGAATAATACTATCAGGAATTAATTCATTATTTTGATGTATAGACTGAGCTTTAGGAACAACATTTTTTTCTACAAATATTTTTAATTCGCTAAGATAAAGATCGAATTCAGCATCAAAAAAATAAAAAGCATTAAAACCATATTCTTCAAATTGCTTATATATAGGTTGATTTGAAAAATCAAACTTCAGAAATTTTTTGTAAACATAGTTCAAATCATTTTTAGATAAAAACTCTCTATATTCATCTAACCTTGTAGACTCAACTTGATTCAAGTTTATTCCATAAAGTAGCTTTTGTAAAAAATGTAAAGTTGTTAAAAAAATTATTTGTTTAAGATGAGTATCCTTTGATGCTTCATTATATTTATGAACTGATTTTATTAATTCATTATAAGAAAATAACCAAGCATATTTATGGAAAACAGTTTGATGTGTATCTATTATCTCTTTAAGGTCAACATTTTTTATATTATATTTTGATACTAAGCCATCTTTTATTTTTAGTATTATAGAATCTATTTTCTGTAAATATAGATTTAAATTATTATTCATTTCACAAGCTATTAATGTATTTATCTAATTCTATTGCATTGAAACTCTTATTAGACAACCTCTTTTGATTTTTTAATTTAAAAGGTATATCAGCACTTATGTATGGAATCATAAAGTCATGGTTTATAATACTTAATATTGGATTATCTAAATTGCAATTAGGATTACTGTTGACAAACTCACTTGCTGATTCATATTTTGAGAATAATATCTCATTTTTCTCTAAATTTTGTGAAATATAAGCATAATCATGATCATTTATTTTTTTTTGAATTATCTGATATAATTCCTTTCGTGCATAATATAAATGTTTTTGTAATTTAAAATTTAATGAAAGTTTCTTTTCTAATAAATTAATTTGTGAATTTAAATTTAATGTTTTTATTAGATTGTCCCAATGCCTTGTGGTTAAACATATTATAAAAACAAAAATATTATCTTTGGTACTGAATTTATTCCCAAATGTGCCATAAACGTAGTTATCAGAGCTTTCCCTAGATTCCTGTTTATTGTAATGCTCCCCCAAATAACCTAGATTTGACAACGTCCACAAACATGTATCCATTAGGGACAATTTTATATATCTATCATTATTTTTATTGTTTGTAAGAAGAGATAAAATTGAAACTGCCCCAATGCATCCTGTAGTTAAATCCCAGGTAGGGAGCATATTGTTTTGTGGATTATTATAGTCCCCATTTATATATGGGATGCCAGTTTGGGCATTTATTGTATAATCAACCTCCTTATTCGCAGATGAACCGTATATTTCCAAATAATATATATCATGAAATACTTTTGATAATGCCTTATATGATAAATGTGATGGAAGTGAAAGATTAGTAATAATTATGATTGTTTTATCAGTGTAAAGTTTTTTAATCAGTTGGATAATATCTTTTAAATCAGATTTTTTTCTATAATTAATATTTAATAATTTTTTGCCCTTGTTAAGCTCCGCCCAATAGTAACTATAACCGTTTTCATCTACAGGGAATCTATCTTTGTCAATCGGATTTTTACTTGGATCTATGCGAATAACACTTGCGCCCAACTGATAAAATATTTGCCCTACAAGTGGTCCCGCAATAAATGCGGTGAATTCAATGATTACTATTTTATCCAGAATTTTATACATTAATTGACATATTCAATATCAACATTATATTTTTCAGATGTAACTTTAGATAATTGTGTGTTTATCAAATTGTTTAAAATATTTTTTGGCATCAAACAATCTATGCATGAATTACTATCCGGAGTAACAATAATTGATATATTATTTTGATGAATATTCAATTTTGTGTTAAACCCATCAGCTTCAAAACTTCTCAAAATATCATTAATTTTTGTTTTTATTAATTCTTTTGTCATTGAATAATCCTACTTTATTAAATTTTTGAAATCTTTGCTGCTCATTACTTCTCTTCCAAGACTATTACAGATATTTCTAATTTTTAGAAACACATCAGAATTACTTTTTATCAAATCATCTTTGTGTGGGTATTCCCAAACGGTATCTTCCATTCCAACCCTTAAATGCAAACCCATAATGGCAGCGAGTGTAACTAGATAAAGAGAAGCCCGACCTGCAGCACATACTGAAATAATTGAATCGCTGTCAATATCTTTAATAGTATTTACGATTCTAGTTAATCCACTAATCATTTGACTAGGATTATGCATTGGACTACATCCAGGCAGAGACGGTAATATTACCCAAAAATACGGTTTTTTTAGAAGACCAGATTTTATTAAATATCGGTTAGCGTTATCAACATCTCCATCAGTATATATCGCTATTTCAGGTTTTATATTATTTTTTTGTAGTATATCCGTTTTTTTTATCATTACTGAAGGTGGCTTTGCAAATATAGTATCACCAATAAACGTAGCAGTTGTATTTACCGGAGATCCATCAATCAAACCTGAGCTAGAAAGTTTTTGCATTTCATTCCAATCATCCAAACCAACAGCTACTTCACCCGCAGAAATATAAATATCGGGATAACTAGATTTTATTCCAGATATTACATTGTTGAATTGATCGTAATCGACAATACTGTATTCATCTTGATTTCTTACATGAATGTGGAGAGATGTAGCATTTTCATTCAAGCATTCTATTGAACTTTTTATTATTTCATCATCACTTATTGGCTGATTTTGATTATGCCTTCGCATAAAAAAGCCGCCTGTTATTGCTACAGATATTGAAACTAGTTCGGGAATATCCCATTTTGGAGAAACATCAACTTTTGAAAATTCTGATGTAAATGGGTTGGTCAAATCTGGCATTCCGTAGGGTTTCAGTATGCTTCTGCTTTTACTTTTCTTTAGATGATTATTTACTCTTTCCCAATTAATTTTATCCATAATTAATCCATTTTTTTGTTTATAAAACCACCATCAACAAAAATATTTTGTCCTGTTATATAACTAGATTTGTTACTATCTAGCAAAAATAATATAACATTTGAAATCTCACTTGGATCTGCAATCCTCTTTATGGCGTTTTTTTCAAGAAGATCTTTTCTATTAATAACTCCTTCATGAATTTTTTCTTTTAATAAGGAGGTCTCTGTAAAACCGGGTGAAATACAATTGACTCTTATATTTTTATCAGACAATTCATTAGATAACACTTTTGTAAACCCAATGACTCCGCACTTTGATGCTGTGTAAGCACTTCTGCCTTCAAATCCAAAATGTGAAGCTATTGAACTTACAGTAACAACAGAGCCTTTATTTTTAGTATTAACCATATGATTAGAAACTAAATTACACCATATAAAGGTTCCTGTTAAATTAATTGAAATTACTCTTTCCCAATCTTCCACACTATAACTAATTACCGGATTCACTATATTAATTGCCGCACATGTAACAAGATTTGTAATCTTTTTGTTCCATTTAATTATCTTTTTAAAACAATTTTGCGAATCGTTGTATTTAGATACATCACACTCGAAATATTTAACTCTGTTAATTGTACTTTTTTTAAAGAAACTATAGTCAGGTTCATTAATATCCACAATTGCACAAAATGCCTTACTATCACTGCTTAAAATATCTATACATGTTTGCAGTCCAATTCCACTACTACCTCCAGAAATAATTGTTAACATAATTAGTGAATCATCTCAGAGCAACATTTTGACAAACAAAATCCTGAAAAAAAAACAGAATGAGATGCATTATCCTCGTCTCCACCTGCAATAACTATATTTAAATCTTCAGGACTTTCACATATCAATACCTTATCTTTTACAACAGTCCATTCTCCTTGAGGAATATTTTTTTTATTTGGGAAATCAGTAATTGGAACTTTACTCAAATCCCAAATCTTCTCCCTAAAGTCATTTTTTGTATAACCAGACTTTATGAAGATTTTTGCATGAGCAGGACTCATTAGAAGTACCGGTGATCCCCTTGAAAAAAACTGACTAGTAGCTGTTGTTCTAAGAGTTTTAGCTAACATTTTAATCAATGTTTGATGTTTCCACCAAACAGCGACACTGTTAATAACAGATTCAATCCCAAATACTGACACAACAGAATCTTTTTTGTTAAATCCGAAATCCTCATGCAAACAATTCCACTCCACTGCATCTTCATCCTCTGCAAAAAAAAGTGTATATTTTGCGGGACTACCATGTGTTGCCATGTCTATTCCATCAATAGAACCACCTATATTTTTCAGTATTAGTCTTACGGCCCTACCAATTGAAGCATTTGCACGATTTCCTGGTCCTAAAAGATTCCTACCAAAATTCGCCTCAATTTGTTTAATTACAGGTCCATTAATTATGCATAATGGCGTTGCAGGATTGGTCGTACACTGAATAGCATGTAGATTGAATTCAGGTTTGCATATTGCTCTAATTATGGCAATTATTACTGGAATATGAATTGGCAAGCAACCAGCCATAATTGAATTTACTACTATTTTTTCGACTGTCGCAATTCCTTTTTTTGGTTCAATACAACCAATAATTTCATCATTTTTTTGAGAAATATTACTCAGGAATAAATTAACTTTACTTTCATGTGGAATTATAATTGGAAGGCCATCAGTAAGATCATTTTCATAAAAATAATCTTGTAAATCATTATTATTTTTTTTTGTAAATTGATTATATGAAATATATTTGCTATCCATCGTTAAACTAAAATATATTTGGAAATACAAAATTCCATAAAATCCTTAACATAAGGTTTTAATTCATTCCTTGATAACTGCTCCGTTTGATGAGGAAAAATATAATAAGGAAGTTCCCCAACCCCTCGACTTTCTAAAGTAATTTTTGCTAAATCTTCAAATGCCTCAGTAACAAGTAGAATTGTTTTTACTCCTTTTTTTAAAATCTCACTGCCATCGTGGCAACTCCACGCTGTGCATGCTCCTCAATTGGCAAGTCCAAGTATTGCAAAATGAGACCAATCTGTAACATGATTAAGTAAATCTTCTTCAGTTGGTTCAGAATGATTAATTTTGTAAGTATCAATCTTATTAACGAATGATTTTTTTGTAAATTCTTCTTCGAGTAATTTTGAAATTCTATTCATCGAATCCCATCTTGAGTTCAATATTGATATATTAATGTTATCACTAGGGATTACTTTTGTATCATAAATTTCACTACTGTTATCAAAATTAGCAGCTAATGGATTATATATTTTTTCCAACATTTAAAACTCCATTTCGGCAAGGATTATATGTTGATGAGCACCAAAAACATCTTTACAATTAGGCTCTGATGATGGGATATCTTTTTTTATAGTTACTTTTAGAGCTAAAATATTATCAAGAAAATATATTCCACTGACATCCTCCTCCCTAATTGAATATAAACTTGATATATTATACTTATTTATAATGTTTGATGATTTCAAATCATGATAATCTTCTTGATTTTCAAAAAAAATATCAAATGTTGTAAAAAATGGATCACAGTTTTTTGACCTCAATGTTTTTGCACATTCTCTAATTTTTTTCATAAGGAAGTTCTATTGACGATGTTTTAAATAGCTCAATGGGGTCTTTTACGCTTAGTAAATGCCATATGTTAAAATGGAAAGCATTACCTACATTAATTATTGGTGGAGCAAAACGAGTAGCACAATTTCCTGCTGTAGTCAGTCTATTTTCATATGGTTTTATCCATAACTCCATGCATATAAAGTATAGAAGATTTTCTGCCAATTTTGAATCTTTAGCTATTACATCAACTAGCAATCCAATCTCATGTGGATCGCTTTTGTGAGGTTCTAAATTTCCGTAAACAGCATTTTTTCCGTATTGGTCAAATGTTATAAAATAGTCTTCATCATATTTGAATTTTTTGAATTGTTCAGACATTTCTAGTCTTACAATGATTTCACTCAAGAAATTATCTATTACTTTAATAAAATTTGGTTCCCTAATTCCAAATATTGATATACACCTGAAACCTTTAATTTTTGCTCCTTCTAATTTCAAAGTGTAAGGTTCTTCAATCCATTTTGCTCCTTGAGTAGAAACAGTATTTGAATTTTCTTGAACATATTTAGAATTACCTATATCTAGATATCCTCCAGGATTTTTTTCCTTAAAAGGATTGTCTCTTTCATACATCGAATGACTGGAAATTGATCTTATAGTTGCTTTTTGATTATTTGAAATAGATTTTACAAAAATTTTATCTTTTGTTATCTCACCAAGAATGGGATCACTAGGATCACCTGGTGTTAAAGCCAAACCAGCACATTCTAGTATTTTTCCTAAGTGAGCAGATAAACCTTTGTCAAAATTATGATAGAGGCACGGTGCCATATATAACCCTATATCTAGAGCTCTGCCTGTTATAATTCCATCTACATCCATTTTTAATGCCTCAACTATGGGCTCGGGACCCATTTGAGAAACAATATGCTCGCTTGAATCAATATCTTTAAAATCAATTGACTCCTTTAAAAAATCTGAATTGACTGCTCTTGTAGTTTTATGTCCTTTTTGAATTAATGATTTTAAGTGGTCTTTATTAATTTCACCTGATATTTTCGCAATTTTAAATTTTTTTCCTTCTTCAATAGCAATTTCATTTACTGCACTCATACATTCTTCAAGCTGAATATCTCCTCCAGCTATTCCAACAGAAAAAATAAATTTAATTTTCTTTTTCAAGGCAAGTTTAATGTATGGTCTTACATTGTTTTTAAAATTCAATACACTAAACTGAGTACCACTTCCAAGCATATAAGGACCAAAATCCATGCCTGTTCCTTGCGAACATATATAGTCAATGTCAAGTTTTTCTGCTTCACCTATGATGTTATCAATATTGTTATTCAAAGGGATATGATTGACAAATGATAAAATTTTAAGTCTATCCATAAAATTTAATTATAAAAATAGTTTACAGGTACCAATACAATTTCTGGGATGAACGTAATCAATAAGACATCAATGATTAAAACACAAATATATGGTAATAGGCTTTTTATTAATTTCTTTGAATTAATTTTTGCAATTTTTGAATTTACAAAAATTAAAATTCCATATGGCGGAGTCAACATTCCGATAGCTATTGTAGTCATAAAGACTAGACCATAATGAATTGGATCCATATTAATAGCTATAGCTATAGGTTCAATTATCGGATAAAGCACAATTACTATTGGAACAGTTTCCATAAATGTTCCAAGAAACAGTAGTAATAAAATAATTATAAGTTTTATTAGTATTGGATCATCCGTAATTGAAAAGATATATTCAGATAATTGTTGTGGAAATTTTATTAATGTCAAGTATCTGGCAAATGCTTGGGCAGATGAAACAATTAAAAACACTATAGTTGTGAATTGTGCTGATTCAATTAACGATTTCATTAGCATTTTTGAATTTAAATTTCTGTAAATTAAAAATGCGACTAAAGAAGCATAAAAAACAGCTACAGCAGCAGCTTCTGTTGCAGTAAAAATTCCTGAAAGTATGCCAACCATAATTATCAAAGGAAAAATTATTGCTGGTAGTGCCGTGTAAGTTGAATTGAAAATGTTTCTAAAAGTATAATCTATCTTCTCCTCCTTAATTTTGAGTGGCCTAAGCAAATAAGCAGTAATTGCTAATGATAAGGCTATTAGTACACCAGGTCCATAACCCCCAACAAATAGTTTCATTACTGAAACCGAGGTTACTGAGCCTGCAAGAATCATTGGAACGCTTGGAGGAACAATTATGCCTATTGAGCTACTCGCTGCAGTAATTGCTGCAGAATAATTTTTGGGATAGTTTTGTTTCTCCATTTCAGGAATTAATACCGAACCAATCGCTGCAGAATCAGCAGTAGCTGAACCAGAAATTCCCCCAAAAAACATTGAACCGAAAACATTTACAAAAGTAAGACGCAGTTTTGCAAATCCAAAAATATAATTTATCCACAAAATAAGTCTTTCAGATATTCCACCATGAAGTATCAACTTGCCAGAAAGCACAAATAATGGGGCGGCAAACAAAACTAAAGAATCGATGCCCGTGATTGAACTCCTAACAATTTCAATTAAGTGAATTTTATCGTTTAAAAAAGCCCCTAGTAGCGTCGCGGCCATCAATGATATAAATATTGGTACTTTTATAAGCAACAATGTGAAAAGCACTAAGAATACTATTAAAAGTTCCATTATTTTTTTTCAAGCATGTGCTTTAAAAACAGTAAAAGGAAAAGACTATATGATGCTGGTAGGGCTAAATATTGAACAAACCTCGGTATATTTGTAACAGGAAATACTTGAAATTTAATTTTTATGCACAAAATGTAACCATAATAAATACATAAACATGTAACAATTAAAACTATTACGTAACCAAAGGCAGTAACTACTTTATTTATATTTAATAAGTCTATTGTCAAGTGCTCTTTGTATGGAACAGTAACCAAACCAAAAAAAACAATCCATACTAATAATATTCTTGGAAACTCTTCAGACCAAGTTATAGAGTAATTAAAAATATATCTTGAAATAACCTGTGAAAACATAAGCAATGCAAGAACACCTAGCAATGTCCCTAAAATTAAATTTACGATGCTCTTGCATTTATTAAACATTTCTTAATTAGATTCACTTCTAATTTTGCTAATCCATTCTTTTAAATGGCTTCGCTTTGCGTACATCGGCATAACTTTGTCTCTAAATGGTTTTTTATTAACAAGATTAATTTTCCAACCTTTTTCAAGTAGTGTATCGATGTACATCTGATCGTTTTCTATCGACATTTTTCTTTGGTGCGCTACAGCATCAAGCGATGCTTTTTGCACCAAATTTTTATTACTGTTACTGAGCTTATCCCACATATCTTTTGACCCAACCATCAAAAGTGCCGCATAAATGTGTTCAGTCAAAGACAGGTGAGTTAGCGGGGTTTCATAATACTTTGCTGTTACTGCAGCAAATATTGGTGCTCCAGTTCCATCCACAACTTTATTTTGCAAAGAAGTAAAGATTTCTGGACCAGGTAAAGGCACTGGAGTTGCGCCTAAATTTTTATACATCGAGATGTATATGTCAGATTCTGGGACACGAAACTTTAAACCATTTACATCACTAGCATTATAAACAGCACGCGGTCCAATCATCATTGACCTAAAACCAAATTCACCGAATGCATAGCCTTTTAAATTATGCTTATCCAGTAAATCCATTAACTGTCTTCCAACTTTTCCATCAAATACTTTGAAAACATGTTGTCTATTATCAAATAGATATGGCAAATTGAGGACACCGAACTTTGGTTCAAAACTTTCTAATATACCCGCTAAAACAACCGCCATGTCGACAGTACCTAGCTGAGCGGCTTCGACAAGCTCTCTTTCACCACCAAGTTGACCAGAAGGATAAACTGAGACTTTAATTCTACCGTTAGATCTCTTTTCAACTAACCTCTTGAATTCATTTGATGCTATATCAGCAAACCCATTTGGAGCGCCAGAGTGTCCAACATTTATTGATACATCACTTGCAAATACAGTAGTTGATAGAGATAATGCGATAATAAAAAATATTTTTTTCATAACATCTCCTTATATATTGGATTTTTATGGGTTATTATTGACTTCATAATTTGCTAATTTTTTTTTATTACTTACATATTTCCTCCTTTCGTTGTTTTTTTTAAATATTTCACTCTTTCTGAGTAAGTTCATATCATAATAAAAGGGATATTGATGCTTTTTAATGGGATTATTATGTTTAGAGTTGTATACACCAATTAAACCAGATCTTTCATCTTCAGATTTATTGATATTGGACCCATGCAGTATATTGGAATGAAATATTATTATATCACCAGGTTCAGCTGTACAATTAACTACTTTGAATTTCTTCATTAGTACGTCAAGTAATTCTCTTTCAATGGTATTTTGTTCATTTATTCTTACGTGATCTAACCTGCCTATCTTATGTGATCCCTCTAGCAACATTAAACATCCATTTTCAACAGTCGAACGACTTATAGATATGTATACTGACAACATATCAGAGTATAAACATCCATTGAAATACCAATATCCAAAATCTTGATGCCAGTCCCATGACCCACCTACAAAGGGTTTTTTTCTATTTAACTTTGCATGGTACAAATACACTTTATCATTTAATAAAACCTGTAATATCTTCACCAATTTTTTGTAACGGAACACATTTGAAACTGGATCACTTGAATTCCCACTCCATACAGTGACGGTCGATGAATATCCTTCTGAATCTTTTAAGTTTAATTCATTTGAAGATATTGTTTCATCTCTTTCGATATTACTTATAATATTATTAATATCTT
>CACFAY010000030.1 GCA_902564345.1 uncultured SAR324 cluster bacterium | reverse complement strand
AAACTGAGATACACTTAGTTTCTTGGATTCAAAACCTCCCTGGCAGTATTTCAAGTAAAAACGCCAAGTTCTAATAAATCTTTCATCAAATCCCATCAATTTAATTTTATCCAAAGCATTCGAAAAGTTTTCTTCCCATTTTTTAAGTGTAGCTCCATAATCTAAACCAAATTCAAAGTTATCATTATGAAGAAAACCTTGTTTGGTGGCAATTTCCTTTACGATCTTAGATGATGGAAGCATACCTCCAGGGAAAATATATTGCTGTATGAAGTCACTGCATTTTTTGTAAGAGAGAAAATCATCATTGTTTATAGTAATACTTTGAATAACCAATTTCCCGCCGGGCCTCAAGATCGAATAGAGGACATTGAAATACTTTTTCCAGTATTGAAATCCTAATGCTTCAAACATTTCAATTGAAACAATATGATTGTATTTACCTACGATGTCACGATAGTCAAGTAACTTTACATCCACAAGTTCTCCATATTTTGTTAAACGCTTTTTAGAATACTCATATTGTTCTTTAGATATTGTAATACCTGTAACTTTAAACCCATTTTTTGCAGCATGTTCCATAAAACCGCCCCAACCACAGCCCACATCTAAAATATGATCTCCAGATTTGGGCTTCAGTTTGTTTAAAATGCTCTGATATTTATTTTCTTGGGCCTTTGATAATTTTTCATTTGCACTCTTAAAAATAGCACTTGAATAAGTCATAGTTGAGTCCAACCATAATTGATAAAACTTGTTACCAATATCATAATGCGCATGTATGTTCTTAACGCTGCCTTTTTTAGAATTTCTTTTAAGAAAATGTTTAAACCTGAAAAACAAAATTTTTGTAAAAGAGCCTTTTATTGCCCTCTCTAGTGGTTCTTTGTTTTCTATACCCCACTTTACGAGCTTGTTAATGTTGTCACAGTCCCAATAGCCTAATACATAAGATTCTCCTAATCCAACATCTCCTTTCAAAAGAAGTTCATCGCAAAACCTCCAATCATTTATACTTACACACACATCTTCTCCAGTTTTGGTGCCAGAAAAATGATGATGCTTACCGTCCGGTGTAGTTACCTTTAAAGAACCATGGCTAATATTTGAAAGCATATTAAAAAGTATCTTTGACAAGGAACTATGATTATGAATTTTTTCTATAGTATGATCACGCATTATTTTCATAAGTTATATTAGATGTTAATTTTTTAGGTTTAGGGAAATACTTATTTTTTTTAATAAATAGTTTTATAGCCTGATAATGGATAAACAAAATTACAAAAATAGTATAAAAAGGATATCTCACAAAAATCTTAAATAAGTTAAAATCACTCCATGAAATTTTTTCTCCATTAATACTAGTCATAAGTTGTAATTTATTATCAAAATAATAATTAATTTTTACAAAGTTATTTTTTTGAAAATCAAATTCATAATCACCTTTAATATCGTAAAATGGTGAAACATGAAATTCCTTAGGCAACATGACATTGTTTTTATCATGATTTTTTATTACATAGCTGTGTGATTCACCAAATGTGTTGTTGACTTCACATATCACTGCTTTTAATTCTTCTTGATTATAGCAATACCAGAAACTGATAGGATTAAAAACATAGCCTAAAACTCTTGGAAATGTCTGCAGAACAATTCTACCTTCAAAATTATTTAAGCCTGCCTTCCCGAGGGTATCCTTAGCCCAAGTTTCTAATTGCGATCCGTCCTTGTATCCGTGGTCTTTTTCGTAAAAAGAAAATAAATTGAAACAATTAACACTGAAAAGAAGTGACTTTAGCGATTGGAGCCTGTTGATTGAGAATTTTATATAAAAACCCGAATAGCGAAACTGGTTTGCTTTCGGAAAGAATCTTTTGTGATAAATTGAGGCCTTAAATATAGATTTCATAAAATATCAATTGAATTATTATTTAATGTATCGTCTGATAATAATTTATTGATTGCTTTTTTTGTACTTAATATTCCATCTTCATGAAATCCGTATCTCATCCATGCACCAGAAAAGTAAATTCCATTTGAACCTTGAATATTTTCCATTTTTTTTTGCGCTTGAATTGACTCAATTGAAAATAAAGGATGTTGATAAAATATTGTTTTTATTATTTTATCATTTTTAATCTTTGTAATGGGATTCAATGTTACGATTACAGATTCCTTGTAAGGTAGTGGTTGGAGCTTATTAATAAGGTAGCTTACAGATACTTTATCTTTTCCATCATCAGACTTTGTTGAAGCATAATTCCATGCAGACCATGCAATTTTTTTATCAGGAAGAACACTTTCATCTAGATGAAGCACTGCTTTGTTTTCTTGAAATCTAAACTTGGAAAGAAGATCTTTAGTTTGAGAATCGCATTTTTTAAGCATTTTTAAAGTTTCTGGTGGGTGAGTGCAAATTATACAATAATCATAATTTTCAGACCTTTTCTCTGTTTTAACATTTAATTTACCTTCATTTGGCGTTACCTCCCTTACCGGTTCATTCAAAAATTTTTTATCTATTTCTTTTAACACTTTTTCAACATATGTGTTACAGCCATTTAATAGGGTTTTCCATTTAGGTCTGTTAAAAATTTGAAGCAATCCGTGGTTCAAGCAAAATTTTATGAAAGTATAGGCAGGAAACTTAAGAAGTTCATTTTTTGGACATGACCAAATGCTTCCTCCCATAGGCAATAAATACCATTGTTCAAAATCTTTTGAATATTCTTTTTCTGAAAGTAAATCCGCCAATGTTAAATCCAGACGCCCTTCACATTCAATTAAATACTCACTGGATAATTTATTAAAACGGAGTACTTCCCTGAGAAATTTATGAAATCTTAAACTGAAAAAGTTTTTGTATTGTGCAAAAATTGTTAATAAATTTGACCCAGCCCAAGTAATTCCATCATGTTTTTTCATGACACTGAAACTCATTTCACTTGGGATTGTCTCAATGTTTAACTCCTTGAAGAAATTAATTAAGTTGGGATAAGTTCTATTATTATGAACAAGAAAACCTGTATCTACTGGAGATTTTACACCATCTATTTCAATTTCATGAGTGTTCGTATGTCCTCCAAAATATGAGTTCGACTCAAAAATTGACACTTCGTAATTTAGCTTATTTAAATAATAGGCAGCTGAAATTCCAGAAATACCAGAACCAATGATTGCAATTTTTTTCATTTAATTATTTGATAAATTTATTTTATTTTGGTGAGGATGGAATCAAAATCTTGTAGACTTTTGACTAAGATAATTTCTTCAATATGTTTAAATTTTGGAAAATTAAAAATCCTACCTCCACCAAGAAAAATTTTCAGTTTATGTTTTAAGTTTTTGTCCATTAATTTCATGAAAGGGATAATATTTTTTTCATAAACCCACTTATCTGATGAAACAACTCCGAGGACAATTGTTTTACTTTTGAGTTTATTAACAGCCTCGCTTAAACAAACTGCTGGGTGACCAGCACCAAGATAAAATGTTGAAATTCTATTTAATTGGCATAAAATATCAGCAATAAGTATAGGAAGTTCATGAAGATTTCCTTCTGGTGTTGCTATTATAAAACTTTCAGTAGAGTTATCTGAGTCAGGTAAATTAATTTGACTCAGTTGGTATCTGATAATTGTTGATATAATATGTTCTTGGGTTACGGAATACTTTCCATCAAGATACATCTTATCAACTGCATGAATTATTGGGATAAGAACTTTGAAAATAAATTCTTTTGCTCCAATACTTAACCGAAGTCTCAGCATCTCTGAAGAAATCAGACCTAAATCAAAATTTGACAAATGTGCAAGCAGTTTTTTTATGCCAATAGATGTAAGCATTTGATTTGATTGGAGTGATTCTATTTTTTCATCTATAACAAGAGTGCGAAGATCTTCCAGTGATTTGCTAGCAAGACGGGAAATAGAGTGCCCTTGTTCTAACAATGAAACAATTAGTCTCCCCTTATTCAAATCATTTTCACTGTATATTCTTTGACCACCATCTGTACGTTCAGGTGAAAATGCTTGATATCTTTTTTCCCATGTCCTAATTGTATGAGGCCTAACACCACATGCATTTGAAATAAAGCTTATGCTATAAGTATTATTCATGCTAATGAAATAAAAAATATTTGCTTAATAAATATTAAGTTAATACTTAAGCAAAAATTATTCAAGATTATTTCTTTTTTTAACTTACTAAATGATGCCATAAAATATTATGTTTTTAATTTTTAAATTTAAATGAATCACTTAGACAAAAGGGTTCTCGGAAAAACTGGGTTAAAACTTCCACTTTTAGGATTTGGCGGAGCTCCGCTTGGAGAGCTTTTTAAAAAAGTTTCTATTACGCAAGCTGAGGATACTCTGTATCAAGCATACAACAACGGCATAAGATACTACGATACGGCGCCCTTTTATGGACATGGTCTAAGTGAACATAGGCTCGGTCATATGCTACGTCAAAAAATTCGAAGTGAATTCATTTTGTCCACAAAGATTGGCAGAGTTTACAATCCGTTCCAAGGATATCCTAAGGATTTTGATGGTTCCCCATGGTTAGGAGGGCTGCCATTTCAGAGTTATTTCGATTATTCATCTGAGGGTTTTGAGCGATCCTATGTTGACAGTACTTTAAGATTAGGGTTAAATCGGATTGATCTTTTAGTTATTCATGATCTTGATCAAGGTTATCATGGTAAAAAAATACAGCAAAGACTTAAAGAGCTGGAATCTGGAGTTAACTGGCTGAAAAAAATGAAGACTTCTGGACTCATTAAAGGTTTTGGGGCAGGGATTAATGATATGCAGATGATGTCGGTTTTCATGGAACACTTTGATATGGATTTTTTCTTGGTTGCGATGCCTTATACATTGCTTGACCAGAGTCCTTTAGAAGGAGTATTTTCGTTATGTAAAAAGCGAGAAATATCAATAATTATTGGTTCACCATACGCATCTGGAATTCTTGCAGCCGGTTCAAAGTATAAAAGTACATATGGATATATACCTGCCACAAATGAAATATTGAAAAAGATTAAGTTTATTGAATCTATTTGCAGAAAATTTGGTGTGCCACTTAAAGCAGCTGCACTTCAGTTCACGCTTTTTCATCCATTAGTCTCTTCTGTGATTCCGGGAATGCTTAACAAAGACGAGGTAATGGAAAACATTCAAATGATCAAACATCCTATCCCTGGGGAATTATGGCTAGAAATGAAAAAAAATGGACTTCTGCACCATGAAGCTCCGGTAAACTTGCCTGTTTATAAATAATTAAGTTAATTATCAAATCTTGTAAATATTCATTTGAATTGAAATAGATGATTTGATAAATTTTTTTGCATAAACCATCTTCAAAAAAATATAATTATGAGAGATGTTCAGGTAATATTTGGAATAGATATGGAAACAGATATTGGAAGCTGGACTCCATTTTATGAGGGTTTAAAAAAGGGGACACCCTTGATGTTGGATCTTTTTGCTAAAAAATCCATACAAGTTACTGGATTTTGGGTCGCTGAGACGGCTAGAAGGTTCCCTGAAATTGTTCTTGAAATGAAATCTGCAGGTCATGAGATCGGAGCTCACTCCCTTTATCATGAAACTGTTGGGGAGGGTTTATTTGATATTCCTGGGAGTTATCCTCTTCTGCCTGAGGAAGTTTTTCCTAGGATTGCAAAAGCAACTAATATAGTTGAAGATATTCTGGGGGAGAAAGTAGTTTCATGGCGTTGTCCAAGACTATTTGGAGGAACTCAAGTTACAAACTCACTAGAGCGTCTTGGATACGAGTGTGATGCAACTTATCCAATGTATTATTATGGTAAACAGCTTTTTCCTTACCATCCCAGCAAAGATAGCTGGTTGTCTGAAGGAAGTTTGAATTTAGTTGAAATTATACAATTTGCTGACATGGGAATGGAGTCAGAAGATCCTTACGGGCGGGATAAAGACCCTTGGCCACTTTATCGCACTGGTTCAACCGCAGAGTTAATTCCACGTATTGAATCCTTCAAAAATTACATTGAGGAAAATGATAAAAGCCAAAAACCTCTAGTCTTATGTTTTTATCTACATCCATGGGAATTTTGGGAGATGCCTGAGGGTTTAATTCATTTTGGTGAAGGGGGTGTTTTACCCGATCCGTTTCTTGTTAAAGGATGTGGAGAATACTGTCTTACACAGATTGAAATTCTGATTGATTGGTTAATATCGAAAGAGGCAGTATTCCTAACAGCAGGAGAATGCGCGCGTAAATGGAAGAATATACTTTTAAAACCTTAACTTTAATATCTTATATATCAATTTGATTTTTTTATCCTTTCACAAGTTAGTTCTCTCAAAAATGAAAAGCAATAAAGGCTTTTTTGATTTTAATCTAAATATTTACTTAGCAGTAACTCCAGATCATTTTTAGTTTTTTGTGGAATTTTTGACTTTTCAGTTATAAGTGCAAATTTGAGAGAATCTTGCTGCGAATTTGGGAAATCAAGAGGTAGATTTTTCAATGTTTCAACTATAATCCTGCGGGCAGTTTCCACGTTTTCATGCATTACCTTGATTATATCCTCTACATTAACTTCAGATTCACTGACATGCCAGCAATCATAGTCTGTAGCCAAGGCAATTGAGGCAAAAGCCATTTCGGCCTCTCTTGCAAGTTTAGCTTCCTGAGCGTTTGTCATACCTATTACGTCTGCACCCCATGAACGGTAAAGAAGTGACTCTGCACGAGATGAGAAAGCCGGACCTTCCATACAAATGTATGTCCCTCCTAAATGTGTGGTAGCCTTAATTTTTTGTGCTGACTGTAGTAATTTCTCACATAGCATAGAGCAAACTGGATCACCAAACTGTACGTGTCCCACTACTCCATTTCCAAAAAAAGTAGAATTTCTGTGGCGAGTAAGGTCTATGAACTGATCTGGAAAAACCATATGTCCGGGTTTGATTTCTTCTTTAAGACTTCCAACAGCTCCTACAGAAATCAGATGGGAAACTCCAAGTTTCTTCAAACCCCATATGTTTGCACGAAAAGGTATTTCTGTTGGTAAAAGGACATGTCCGACACCATGTCGGGGAATGAATACTACGGGAATGTTATGCACTTCTCCAGTGAGAAAATCTGAAGATGGTTTCCCAAAAGGAGTATCAATTTGAATTTTTTCTTCTTTCTCCAATTCTTTCAGGTTATAAAGTCCACTACCACCTATGATTCCAATTTTCATACTTTTTTGATAATTAAAATTTTTACATTAAACTTTTTTTAATCAATCGCCTTCAAAAGAAACAAGTGAAAAAACAGGTTTATCCAGTCTGCTTCTGCCTTTTAAGTCAATTAATTCAATAACAAAAGCATATCCAGTAATAATTCCTCCTGCCTTCTCAATCAACTTTGAACTTCCTTCCATGGTACCACCTGTTGCAAGCAAATCATCAACCATCAAAACTCTACTGCCTTTTTCAATCGCATCCTTATGTACTTCAACTAAGTCAGTGCCATATTCCAGTTCATATTCTACTCCATGTGTGGGGCCAGGCAGTTTTCCTGCTTTGCGGACAGGAATAAATCCTTTGTCTAGACCTAAAGCTAAAGGAGCTCCGACTATAAATCCCCTAGATTCTATACCTACTACAAGATCAATTTGCTCCTTCCTGTAATGTTCAATAAATAGGTCAATAACGGATTTAAATGCCTCTGGATCAGCAAGAAGTGTAGTAATATCGCGGAACAGTATTCCTGATTTTGGAAAGTCAGGAATGGTACGTATTTTTTGTTTTAGGTAATCCATATTTTATTAATTTTGAAGTATTTGTTTAATATTTAGTTTTATATTTTCACCTCATATTAAAAATGACCTAGGATAGACTCAAAAATGATAATTTGCAAAATTTATCTGAAATACAATTTAAAAATTGTAAAATTTATTATTTTATTTTCAAAAATAAGTTAATGAATCTTTAATCGTTTAGGAAGCAATATTTATCCATGCATTTTCTGAATATAATCTTTCAAAATAATCAGAATTAATAATTTCTGCAAGAATTTCTGCAGAATCTACCAGCCTTGGTCCTGGTCGGTTAAAATATTGATTCCCATCTACAATATACACCTGATTTTCCTTCACGGCTTTTAGTTCCTGCCATCCTATTCTGCTCTTAAGATAATGCATCTCCTTAAGTGTTCTTTTTATCCCGAAACCACAAGGCATTATGATTATGATGTCCGCATTTGTTTGTTTAATTCCATCCCAAGAACAAAAATTTGAATCAGTTCCGCTGACACTCATTACATTTCTTCCACCTGCAAGATCTACAAGTTCTGGTACCCAGTTTGCGGCCAACATTAGAGGCTCAATCCATTCAATACAAAGAACAGTTGGTTTTTCTCCAGTTCTCTTAAATTTTTTCTTTAATAATTTAAATTTTTCATTAATCTCTGATTTCAAGATGTATGATGAATTTGGAGCTTCCATAGTCTTTGCAACTAAATCAAAACTTAACCAAACTTCATTTAGAGTATTTGGTTCTAATGATATAATTTCAGTCTGATTTAATGTCCAATTAGAAACAATTTCCTCTACTTGTTCCAGACTGACTGCACATGCCTCACATTGTGCTTGTGTAACAATAATATCTGGATAAAGGCTTTTCAACAAATTTGCATCAACATCATAAACGGACAGACCTTTTTGCAGTAATTCAGTTACGCTATGATTAATTTCAATGCTACTTCCAGCTGGAGAAAATCTGGCTTTTGTTAATATTGGGAGACCTGAAATTGAATTTGGGTAATCGCATTCATGAGAAATTCCAACAAGATTTTTCCTGTATCCAAGTTTGCAGATGATCTCAGTACAGCTTGGAAGTAGAGATACAATTCTTTTAACCATTTAACTCCTTTTAAATCTTTATTTTAATTTGTTACAAAACTTAATTAAAATTCCTAATTTTACGTTCTTGGAATAGCTTGAGTTTTGTGTTATATAATTGATGCCTTTAAAACTTATAATAAATATAATTTTATTTTAATATAAAAATAAATTTTTTAGCTTAAATTATTTTTATAACTATATGGAATTTGTTAGGAACGCTTGGTACGTAGCAGGATGGTCATCTGAATTTTATAATGGTTTAATTTCTGTAAGTATTCTTGATGAAAAAATTGTTATGTTTCGTAACTCTAGTGGAAAAGTAATTGCCTTAGAAGACTGTTGTCCTCACAGGTTTTTGCCCCTATCAATGGGCAAACTTATTGGAGATGACATCCAATGTGGTTATCATGGAATTACATATAATTGTAATGGAGAATGTATACGCATACCTGGCCAGAAAAAAATTCAAAAAACACTAATGGTCCCAACTTATTCTGTTCATGAACAGCACAATATAGTTTGGATATGGATGGGAAAAAATTCCATGGCTGATACTTCCAAAATTTTTGACATGCCTCAATTATCTCAGTCAGGTTGGGAGGTTAATCAGGGCGAAGCAATGCACTTGAATTCAAATTATCTCTATGTTGCTGAAAATCTCGTAGATCCTGCACATGTTAGTTTTGTGCACCCTTCAACACTAGGAAGTTTGGCCAGTGAAGATGTTCCAGTTGAATTTGAAACTGAGGGAGATGTAATAGTTGCTTGGAGATGGATTCGTAATAGTCCACCTATTGGATTCTTTAAGGAATTCCCAGGATACAAAAAAAACGTAGATCGTTGGCATTATTATTATTTACATCTTCCGAGCATAGCAGTAATAGATTTTGGAAGTATTGATTCTAAAGAAAATATTAAAGAAAACCAGCGTCATTTGGGGACACAGCTATTTGCTTTGCATTTTCTTACACCAGTCAGTAGTGATCAAACGATAGACCGCTGGATGCATTTAAGAAATGTTGCAGTTGGCGATCAGAAAGCTACAGCAAAAATTAATTCAATGTTCAGAGTTACGTTTGCAGAAGACAAAAAAATATTAGAAGCCATACAGAAACAAACTAATGACAAGCAAAAACAAAATTCAGTTCACGTCTCAATTGACAAAGGTTCAATTGCATATCGCAGGAAGATTAAAGAATTGATTAGATCAGAGACATCTTTTTAGGCCTGAGCAAAATATTTCTCACCCTTTTTATCTAACTGTCAAAATTTTAATTACTAAACTTGTTTTGGCAATAAAAAAGCTGCGAACAGCACAATGCATGCAGAAATTGAAAGTGACTGCATGACAGACTCAAAACCAGATCCGGATGATAATAAGTAACGAGCTGTAATTAATGCTCCAGCTCCTATTAAAAGATTAATCAGGAATTTTATTGAAAGAACTTTCGTTCTCCACTTATCAGGAATATATTGTGACAAAACAGCATCAGTTATAGGAATCTGACCAAATACAAATCCCATTGCCAGCAGTGAAACAACAAAAAGACTGTAATCAGTTAATACCCCCATTAGAAAAAGGAAAACTGGCTGACTGCATGCTATGAAAATCAGTACTGATTTAATGCTTCGTTTGTCGATCTGACTTCCCACTAAGAGCTGTGTGAATGCTGCTACAGCATATATTGCTGCAGCTAAAGCCCCTGTCACAGCTATGTCATTAGAAATTCCTTGCATTCTAATATCAAAGAGTCTGGGAATTAGAAATGTCATTCCTCCAAAAACAAAACCTCCTGCAGCTGTAACTAAAAACAGAGAAATTAGTGCTCTCTGCCAACCAGGAGCAAAACCAAGCGGGTCTTCTTTTTTTTCAGAACTAAAAACTGTTCCTACTACATCACTTTTATTGTATAAAAGGTAGCTTATCCCCAAAATTATTGAAAAGAATCCAGGAATGATGAATGCCATTCTCCAGTCATATTGGGTAAGTATATATCCGGTCACTAGAGGTGCTCCAGCGACTCCCATATTGCCCCAAACCCCATTCATTCCCAGAAGCCATCCAATTTTACCTCCACGTTCAATTAGCATTGCAATTCCAACAGGGTGGTAAATTGATGCGAAAACCCCTATCAAAGCCAGTCCAATTCCAATCTGTAGAAGGCTTTGTGCAAGGCCAGTAATTATGGAAGCTAATCCGATTCCAAAAAAAAAGACTGTCATCATGCCACTCCGGCTCCATTTATCAGCCAAAAACGCGGCAATTGGTGCACATGCACCAAACAGTATTAAAGAGGGAATTCCATAAGGAATCATTTCAACATAAGCCTTCTCTTTGCCAATTCCAAATTCAATTCCAGCATTGAATGCGGCCTTTGCAAATATAAGCATAAACATGTGGTCAATAAAATGACCAAAATTAATATAGAAAAAACGAAATTTCGAAGAATTGATCATTTATTTAACTTTGAATGAGATATGCAGGATATTCAAAGCTGCATATATATTCAATTTTACAAATTTTTTCATCCTAAATATTCACAATTAAACTTATCATCTTGAGCTGTTTTGACGAACTAGAAGATAATGTGTGGCATACAATTTTAGGAACTGCACTTGTTTATATTTCTTTAACAAGTCTGTCATATTTACTGAAAATTAGCTGTTTCACAAGCATAATTATAGGGAGAAAATAAAATGAAAAAAAAGAGGGTTTGGGAAATACTTGAAATAAGCAAAGAAAAAGACCAGCAAAGTAAAATTTTTGATTATTGCATTTCAATATTAATTTGTTTAAATGTAATTGCAATAATACTTGAAACTGAGAAAAGCTTTTTTGGTGAATATGAAAATATTTTTAGATATTTTGAAATTGTATCGATGATTATCTTCACGGGAGAATATTTCTTGAGGATATGGTCTTGTACATCTGTAGCAGAATACCGAAATCCATTTATTGGTAGGATCAAATATTTTTTTTCTCCTATGGCACTTATAGATTTTATAGCAATTGTACCTTTCTACTTAACCTTTATGATAGCAGATGCAAGAATTCTCAGGATATTAAGGTTTTTAAGAGTTCTTAAGGTTACAAAACATTTTCATCATTCAAATACTTTTCACATAATAACCAATACTATCTTTAACAAAAGATCAGAATTAATTTCATCTTTAGTTCTTATGTTTAGTCTTCTTCTAATTTGTGCGACAGGGGTATTTTTTGCTGAAAACGCGACCCAACCAGATAAGTTTTCCAGCATACCTTCGGCAATGTGGTGGGCAGTAGCCACTTTGACTACAGTTGGTTATGGAGATATTTTCCCAGTAACTTCCATGGGAAAGATTCTAGGTTCAATATCGGCAATATTTGGGATAGGTCTTTTTGCTCTGCCGGCAGGTTTACTCGCTTCGGGATTTTCTGAAGAAATGCAGAAGGAGAAGAGTTTTTGTCCTCATTGTGGAGAGAAATTGAAATAATTAAAAAAATTGTAACAAAAAAATTGTAATCTTCATTACCACGGTTCAACCCAAGGTCTGACGTCAGTTTCGAAAGTCCAAGCACTCCTTTTTTGGTTGTGAATCGCCCAGTAAGTCTCTGATATATCGTCTGGCTGAAGCAGGCCATCTCTTGGTCGTTCTCTTACCATTTCAGGAAATCTTTGATGAGTCCATTTAGTATCAATAGGACCATCTATTATTACATGGGCAACATGAATATTTTCAGGCATCAACTCCTTTGCCATACTTTGTGCAAGTGCCCGCAAAGCATGCTTACCGCCAGCGAATGCAGAAAATCCTCTGCTTCCCCTTACACTTGCAGTAGCTCCTGTAAAAATAATGGTACCACTCTTTCGGCTTACCATCCTTCGGGCTACTTCTCGTCCTGTCAAAAATCCTGCTAGGGCACACATTTCCCAAACCTTGGTATAAACGCGTGTTGTTGTGTCCAGGATTGAGAACATAACATTGCCTCCAACATTAAAAACGAAAACATCAATTATCCCGATTTCATTTTCTACCTTTTCAATTAGCTCAACAACATTTTCCTCGTTGCGTGCATCACTGTGAA
This sequence comes from uncultured SAR324 cluster bacterium, assembly GCA_902564345.1. Lineage (GTDB taxonomy): Bacteria > SAR324 > SAR324 > SAR324 > NAC60-12 > Arctic96AD-7. Next base: position 4,747 of record CACFAY010000030.1, on the reverse strand, counting down.
TGCCTGTGGCTTTTCCGCCCGATTCTTCAATGTCCTTGACAAAACTTTCTATATCTCCCCTCCTTCTTGTTCCTACTGCGTGAAATCCTTCTTTTGCGAAGCGTCTTGCGATGGAACTTCCTAGATAGTCTCCAGCACCAATTATTAATGCTACTTTGTCTTTACTCATGTCTTGTAGTTAGTTATTTTTTGTTAATTACTTATTTACACACAGCTTTTTAAATAACAAATACGGTTTCAAAAAACGTCAAATAGTTTTTTCAGTAATTGAATTTTATTTATACTGAAGAACAAAACGCCCTATTTTATAATTTTTTAAATCAAGTTACTAAATATTTTTTTAATTTTTCTCATGAACAATTATGATGTTTATTCTAAAATTTAATTTCAGTTTATTGTTTCAAAGTTTTTTTCTTTGTTATAATACTAATTTGATTACCTAAAAAAAGACTAATTAAAACTATTCTTTATGATAAAAAAATTGAAAAACCAGAAAGAATTGGTCATCTGCCTTAAATTTCTTATACATCTTTCACTTACTGATGACGAAAGTTACCAAAGTATAAACAGTATCATCAAAAAACATCTTGGTGTGATATTTGAGGAAAATGAAAAGTCAGCAGAAAAAATTATTGAAGGAATTAATGATAATGAGCTGATTCAAATTACTATAGACAGCTTTCTGAAGCTTCAGAATGAAAGTGAATCTACAAAAAAAGAAATTATGCAGATGATTGAGGAAATAATTTTTGCCGATGATGATGTTCTTCCATCAGAAAGTAAGTTCTATGAGATGGCAAAAAGATATCTAAACGTTCAAAGTTATAAAGTTAATCCAAGTATTGAGCTTTTTGAGTATTTGAATGTGCTCAATCTTGTGTCCTCGTCAGATTTTGCAAATATTGATGAATTTGCAGAAATTTGGGTTAAATATATGGGGCCTGACATTCGAATATATTATAACGAAGCACGACAGAATCTTAAGGACCTGAGTCTTGAAGATCAAATTCAGAAAGTGGGGTATGATCTTAGGAATCTGAAGGAAATAGGAGATGAGCAAAAACTTAGTATTAGGTCAATGGTTGAGGAAATAATTTTTGCGGATGATGAATTTACGGATGAGGAGAAAATCCTCTATGATTTACTTTTGGAGAATATGGAGGTTAAATCAGGTATAAACAACATCCAGCCAAAAAAAGGTTTTAAGGATACCTTTTCAAGAATAGAAAAAAATAGATACTTTAACATTTTTATAAATTTGCTAATAGTTTTTACTGGAATTCTAGTTGGAGTTGAAACAGATCTTGTATTAGTTTCCGAATACAAAACGTTATTTTTTACTTTAGATCAGACGATTAAATATATTTTTTTGATTGAAATTTTAATTCGTTTTTTCCCAAAATGGGATAAGCCTTTTGATTTTTTATCGGATTGGTGGAATATTTTCGACTCTATTCTTGTTATAGCTTCATTCCTGCCTTTTGGGAGTAACCCTTTTATATTAAGGGTCTTAAGGCTGCTTCGTTTCTCAAGGATTTTTCATCGTGTTACTCAGTTGCGGATGATTATTATTTCTTTAATACATAGCCTTAAACCTATAGGATTTGTAGGAATTATTTTAATTCTGATGATTTATATTTACGGAGTTTTAGGAACAACTGCATTCTCTAAGAATGATCCCGTTCACTTTGGTAATCTGGGAATATCTATGGTATCTTTAGTACGTGCTGCGACCTTTGAAGACTGGACTGATTTGATGTACATACAAATGTACGGCTGCGATAAATATGGTTATGCAGATGCACCCATTAAATGTATAAATCCTTCAAAAATGCCAGTTTTCAGCGTATTTTTCTTTGTGTCATTTATATTGATAAGTGGACTTATTATCATTAACTTTTTCATAGGAATAATTATCCAGAGTATGTTCGATTCAAAAGAAAATATGAGGCAACAGGATGAACTGGCAAAGACTCTCAACAATGTTGACTTAATAGTAAGGAAAATTAGATCGAAAAATCTTGAAAAATTGATTGATGATCACGAAAAAAAAGTCTCAGATAACAACTGATCAAGAAGATATTGCAATTTTTTAAATAATTATTACCAAAGAATCTATTATTATATGTTCCTTTAAGGTAATAATGACTATTTTATCTCAACAATCATTTCAATCTCTACTGAAATTCCAGCTGGCAAAGACCCCATTCCAACTGCGGATCTTGCTCCTCTTCCAGCTTCACCAAATACTTCCACCATAAGATCAGAAAAGCCATTTATAACTTTTGGCTGGGCCATGAAGTCAGGTTCACAATTTACCATTCCCAGAGCCTTGATCATTTTTTGAAAACGGTTCAAGTCTCCAATGTGATTTTTCAATGTTGCTATGAGATTTAATCCTGTGAGTCTAGCAGCTTGGTATGCTTCTTCTTCAGAAATATCTGTTGGAACTTTCCCAACAACGAATGAACCATCATCCCTCATGGGACCAGATCCAGAAAGATAAACTAGATTCCCAAAAGTTACTGCCCCAACATAATTACCTTGGGCTTTTGGAGGCTCAGGGAGCTTTATCCCTAGAGAATTTAAGCGTTCTTCAACATTAGACATAAGAAACAATATTTCAAGAGTTAAAAATAATTAATATAAACATATACACTATAAATAAGCATATTATAAAAAAATTACAAATTTTAGTTTAATTCAATTGTCATAATTACTATGAGTTAAATAAAATTATTTATAATCTTTAAATATTTTGCGAAACTGCACTAAAATATTTATGCAAACTTTTATTTCTTTGTCTTTTTCAGAGGGTCTCAATTATTAATTTAAGTAAGTTAATATCTGAGAATGTCTTTTTTGAACACTAAAAAAATATAATAGACTATATATGAAAGAAATTGAGTTTTGGTTCTCGATAGGAAGCACCTATACTTTTCTTTCGGTGACTCGACTTGCTGAAATTACTAAAAAAACAGGGGTATCTTTCTCTTGGCAACCTTTTAGCGTTCGCAGAATCATGATGGAAATGGACAATGTTCCCTTTCCTCCTAGCAAACAGGCTAAGGTCGATTACATGTGGAGGGATATCGAGCGCCGAGCATTAGGCTATGGATTCCCTGTAAATGTTCCAGCACCTTATCCTCTTAATAAATTTGATCTCGCAAACCGTGTTGCAGTACTTGCAAAACAGGAGGGTTGGTGTGAAGAATATGTGAAGGTGACTTATAGGCGTTGGTTTATTGACGGGCATGAAGCCGGGAGCGATGTTAATCTAACCCAAACACTTATTGAGGTTGGACAGGACAAGTCACGTGTGCTGGAGTTTGCAGATTCTCCTCATATTGAAGCAGCATATTTAAACCAGACTAAAAATGCAAAGAGTGCGGGCATTTTCGGGAGCCCTTCTTTTATTGTTGAAGGAGAACTCTTCTGGGGAGATGATCGCCTTGAGGATGCAATTGCCTGGTCAAGTAAAGAAGCCTTGGGATGATTTTAAAAAAAATTGGTAGAGCGGAATATCCAAAATATTTTTAGGTAAAAACATATTAGTGTTAGATCTAAGGTTTTTCGCTTAAATAAAGAGCTGAAATTTCATTGTCACTAAGAGCTCTTCCATATATTCGTACGTCATCAATTTTACCTATCATATAATGACTCCCGTGAACATTACCATTTCCGTCAAAACTTGAGGCTTCTGAACCCCAACCTATAAAACCATAGTTTCTTGTCCTGTAATTAGTACCAAGATTCCTTCCTGAATGTGCATTATTACTTGAAAGTGGGGCAACCTTTGTTCCATCAACAAATATTTTCTTATCATCTGATGTACTGGATGATTTGTACCATCCACATATGTGATGCCAATTACCATCTTCATAAGAATTAGGTGACCCGAGGTCATCAGTAGTTGTTCTAGTTATATCAGTGGTATCCCACCCAACATTTGTGTTCATGTCATCGTTTAGTGCCAATCGAAAGCTCTCTGATCTGTCAAATGAAATTATGAATTTGTTATTTGATGTGTTAGTGGATAATACCCATGCACAAACAGTAATTTCAGATATTGAGTTGTATGTTACATATTTGTCTAAGGCAATGTAATCATCTCCGTCAAAACTAAATGCCTTGTCTTCATCCCCGTAACGGTCGGTTGTTTTGGTTGGGAATTTTGAAGTTGTAACGTTATCACCTAACTGACCATGATATGAATTTCCACTTTCATCATTTGCATTACCATTAAATGGATAATATGCCTCAAGTGAAGGGTCAATCACAGTTGAGAAGCTTACATTTGATTCTGTTATAATTTTGTCAAAGTAATTCTCTAGAGTTGCACCGATAGCAATATAAATCGTCTGTGAGTAAAACAAATCACTATTGGGATTAATAGTAATTATTGTTTTTTCTGTATTTATGGTTGCATCAAAGCTGATGTTGCTGCCGCTGGCATTGTTCAATTTCAGTGTTATGTGACTGTCAATGTTACTATTCGTCAATATGGTATTATCAATGCTGCGCATCGCTTCACTGAAATTAATGGTAATGTTTTCATTTACTGCTATATCATTTGTTCCGTCTGAGGGCATGAAAGTTACTGTGGGTTCTGTGCTCTCATTCGACCCTTGGTCTATATTCATGGTAATTTCTTCCTCATCATCATCTCCGTCAGATGTGGCTGAAGATTGCAAAGTGATCCCTAAACGGAGATTATTAATGTTTGATTCGATGGCAAAAGGCTGTG
>CACFAY010000029.1 GCA_902564345.1 uncultured SAR324 cluster bacterium | reverse complement strand
GAGAGGATTTAGTCCGCATGCTGACTGAGAGCATTAGTGATACATTTGAGATAGAGTGGGAAAATCGCATCTGGAATGCTAATGAACTAAATTCAATAGCAACCTATGAAAAATCTTTTCAATATTTAGGATTTAAGAATGTTAGTTAGTATAGGCATTACAAAAATAGTTATGATTGAACTTAAAGTAAAATTCAGAGAGAATTTAAATAATTAAAGCCATTTATTCATGATAAGAGCGTCAACATAGCCAATTTTTGGGTGATTAAACGCTTTGGGTATCCTTCCAACAATATCAAATCCTAGCCTACTCCATAAACTGATTGCCTTTTTGTTACTTACTAATACAAGGTTAAACTGCATTGCTTGATAGCCTATTTTTTTTGCAATTAATTGAGAGTGTATGCACATTTTTGTGCCAAGGCCTTTCCCTTCTTCTTTTAAAGCAACCATATAACCACAATTACATACATGATCTCCGCCTCCTCCATAGTTTTGTTTTAGGTAATAAGTCCCTAAAATTTTTTTATTCACTTCACAGACATACGTTTTTTGCGGATCTTCTAACCAAATTTGACGAGCTTCTTTTTTACTGGTGTTTCTTTGAATTGCGTAGGTTTCTCCGGCTGAGACAATTTGATGAAATATTTCCCAGATTTGGTCAAAATCCTCCTCCAAAGCCTCTCTAATAACTGACATAACAAAATATTCTATGTAATTTGGGGTATAGCTTGCCACAGGATTCCTATGGCTAAAATAATAAGTAAGATAGCCATAACAAGATCAATACGTGCTGCGTTTTGTTGCAGTACTTTTACAATTGTGCCTGATGAAGCAATAAATGCTACTAAACAATACCATGATGCATCTATAACTCCCACTGTAGAGACTAATATAAACTGTTCAACAAAAAGTGCATTTGGCTGAACAAACTGACTAAATAAAGCTAGTAGCCATACGGCGATTTTGGGATTTAGAAAAGCAATCAGGAAGCCTTCAAAAAAACCATGATGAGTTGATTTATTTGATAATATTTTTTCATTATGAGCATAGTTATTTTTAACAAAAGAAAAAATCATTTTTCCACCCAAAAAGATTAAGAAAAAAGATCCAGTAATTTGTGCAAAACTAAAAAAATAAGGAATTGTATTAAATATTACTACAAGTCCTGAAACTGCAATGACAGCATAAAAAGTGATACCTAAACCATGACCTATTCCAGACAATACGCCATTTGTCCTGCCTCCTGAAAGGGTATTGCGCAAAATTACTGCCAGACTGGGGCCAGGCGACATCGCCCCAATAATACATATCAAAACTAACTGACTCCATTGAGTTATGTTCACAAAAAATATTTTATGAAAATGGTTTTTTAATTATCTTTATTAAGGATTTAGTTATGTGCACAGTGATATTTTAATTAAGTAAAATTAGAAACAATCGAATTCTTTTTTTATTTTTACATAAGATTATGAGGATCTACATCAATTTGGATTAATTCATAACGTTTTGTTGTAGGTCTATTTTCAAATACCAGATGAAGCAAATTTAGGAGAGGTCTAACATTTGTTGCTTTTAGCATAAGTTGCCAGCGGAATTTGTTTCTTAATTTTTTTATGGGCGCTTCAAAAGGTCCAATGATTTTAGGAGTATGATTAGATTGTTCACAATTACTTAGATAATTATGGTCAGTCAATTTTTTGTTAGATAAAACAGCTCTTATTTTATCATATAATTCTCTAGCTAACAGTTCAGCTCGATCTTCACTTGGACTGCTGCATAAAATCATGGTAAGTGAGTAATTAGGTGGCATTCTAAGACTATGTCTCTGTTCCAGTTCAATTTCACGAAATTTGATAGAATCGTGATCTTTTGCACAGATTAGGCTGTGATGGCGTGGATTGTGAGTTTGAATTAGTACTTCTCCTGGTTTGTTACCCCTTCCAGCCCTTCCAGCCACTTGAGTTAATAATTGAAATGTCCTTTCACTGGATCTAAAATCGGGGATGTTCAACGATAAATCAGAGAAAATTACTCCAACGAGGGTTACTTCTGGAAAGTCATGACCTTTTGTAACTAGTTGAGTTCCAATAACAATATCAACTTCATGTTTGCTGATTTGATTGTGCATTCTAGAGAGGCTGTGTTTACCGTGTAAGGTGTCACGGTCCATTCTCAAGATCCTAGCATCAGGAAAAAATATTTTAAGATTCTCTTCAACTTGTTCTGTCCCTGTACCTATAATCAGTGGTTCTTGTTCACTTTCACATTCAGGACAAATAGTGTGTAATGGTTTGGTTAAATCACATTGATGGCAACGCATTTGATTTTCTTTTTGGTGGTAAACAAGACTAAGGCTGCAGTTTGGACAGGTAATATTAGAGTCACATTTTGGGCAGCGTATTAATGGTGCAAATCCTCTACGATTTAAAAATAATATGCTTTGTTCTTTTTTTAATAGTCTTAGTCGCAATGCTTCCACGAGTTCACTTGAAAAATAAGGGCTTCCTTTTTGTCCAGGAACTGTTTTCATATCAAGTAGCCTTACCTTGGGTAAAAGTCCTTGATTGATGCGAGAAGGTAAGTTTAAAAGTTTAAATTTCCCAATATTTACATTATTTGCTGATTCAAGTGACGGAGTCGCTGAGCCTAGTAAAACAGTGGCACCTGAAATAAATCCTCGATAAATAGCAACATCTCGTCCGTTATAGCGGGGACTTTCACTTTGTTTGTAAGATGAATCGTGTTCTTCGTCTACCACAATTAGTCCTAAATTATTCACAGGTGCAAATACTGCACTTCGAGCACCAATAACTATTGATGCTAAACCCTTATTTATCCTCGACCATTCATCAAATCTTTCACCATCATCCATTCCACTATGAAGTACTGCTACCTGATCTCCGAAACGGGAGCGGAATCGATTGACAAGTTGTGGTGTGAGAGAAATTTCAGGTACCAGAATTAGGCATGATTTCCCTTTTTTTAGTGATGCTTTTGCTGCTTGTAGATAGATTTCTGTCTTTCCACTTCCTGTTACACCTTCTAGTAAAAAAGTGCGATATGATCCTTTCTTTATTGATTTTGATACTTCATTAAATACAGCATTCTGTTGAGGGTTCAAATTCAAAAATGGTTCAATTTCTGGGGGACTTCCATCTAAAAACCGACGGTAAACACGTTTTTCAAACATTTCAATCAAACCATCTTCATTAAGTTTACTTAGAGCACGTGATGATGATTTTAATCTGTGAAGTATTTCTTTGCGACTAATTTCAGAGTGATTTTTTAAAATGTCAAGTAGTTGTTTTTGTTTGGAGTTTAGATTTGATGTTTTTATATTGGATTTTTCTGAATTCACTAACCGAACCCAGTATTCCATTTTTGCCTTTATTTTTTTATCCACCATGACTTGTTTTTTAATGACATATTTATTATCAAGCCATTGATTCATTATCTTATGGTCTTTTTCATTAGGTTGACACTTAAGCCATTCCTGTTCTGACCAATATTGTTGATTACGAGCAAGTTGTGATACTTTTTTGCTGAGACTTTCTATGTCGGGGAGTTGCGAAGTTTGAGGGAAAAATGAGTTATTAATTCTCAAAGAAAGACCGCCTGGTATTGCAGCATTTAGTACTTCACCCCAAGCACAAAAATAGTATTCAGATGTCCATCTGGTAAGTTTGAGTATTTCTTCAGAAAATATAGGATTTTCTTCAGCTAGTGATTCAACATATTTTAATTTAGATAATTTGGATTTCTTATTAACGTTAACAATAATTCCACCTTTTTTCTGCCTACCAAAAGGTACTAAGACCTGTAATCCTTCTTCAGGGTGTCGATCAATATTATTGGGCCAATAATAATCAAAGCATTTACGAATTGGCACATTTAAGGCTACTTCAACAATCATTTGTTACTTTGGTGTCGCATTCAAACAAACGAGTTGATTATCTCCAATATTTTCAATTCTATAACTTTCCATTGAAGCAGGGAAAAACAAGGAATCTTCTATTTTTAATCTCATCGAATTACCTGTTTGAGAATAGACTTCAGCTTGGCCACTGATTATAATTAAAAGTTGATATCGCCCCTCCAGTTGATTTTCAAAAGATTTATTAGGCTGAATGCGAATTCGTTCAAAATTAAACCTAGGAAAATTAGTAAAACGTTCTACTTTTAGGTAATCTGATTTGTGAATTAAATCTAGTTTTGGAGGATGATAAACTTCTACTTTCATTTTATTTATTGCATTTTCAGTGTCCCAATGTTTTTGGGTAACGACTTTTTGAGCAAACATCAAGATCAAGCGTTCGTAGTGCGGGGTTTGAAACTCAACTACTTTTATACCATGACGCAAAGAATGTATCTGAAACACAGGAAAGCTTATAATATCTCCAACTTTAACCGGCAAATCTCCTACAAAACCTGATGCTTTATCTCTTAATTTTTTTTCCTGCTTGAGATGTTCCTTAGATATTAGCTCTTTAGAATCATCTATCATTCGACGAGTATTTTCATATTCAAGAACAGCTGATTTAAAATCCTTTAGCAGTGTTTCTTTCCAATTTTTTCCGTATTTATTTTTATATTCTTTAATTTTATCCGCGTGGAGTCCGGCCTTGACTATTCCTGTTCCAGTTGGCCATGCTGTTTTGTCAATTTCTGTTACTATGTAGACTTCCCATTTTTTTTCATGCAACTCATAGTACAAATCTCCAACAATATTTTCAGCACTTGGATTAAGTGTTTTGAGAAGAATCAAAGAATCTGAATCATGGGCTAGCATTTTCTTTTTAAACACACCAAGTGCATAAGGCAGTTCAGTTTCACCGTATTTATCTATAACATTTACCACACCGCGTTTTTCAACTCCTGTATACCATCCTTCATAACCCCAAGGTTTAGGGATTTTAAGTACTTTAAGTTGCAAGGGTTCTCTATAATCAACAATTACAGCTTTTCTGTTTTTCGCAACAGATTCTATCAATGAATTTGGATTATTCTTGAATATATCCAGAATATTTTTAGGATCAATAATATTTTTCCAGACACATCCTCTTTTTTTAAGACTTTTGATTTGAGTATGATTTAAATTCTTTTGGAGTTCGATTTCAATTAAAAACTGAAACGGGACTGGTTCTTTTTTTACATTCCAATGTTCAGTTCGTTTAGTTTCAACTAGGATCAAGTAGTATTGAAATTCATCTACGTCATAAAATGAGATTAAATTTTCAGTAATGTCGCAGTTGCTAGGAATATTTTTCTCGGGAAAACGTCTTAGGTTAATATGAGTAAACCAGACTTTTGGAGAGGTTATAAGATCAAGGGCATGAGATGATTTAACACATGATATTAAATTTATTTTGGACAAGATGTTTTTTGCCATGGATCAATCATTAAGAAGTTCAGGAACAATTTTTGGGTTTTTTAATGCTTTGCCAGTTTCAGGTGAGATTGGAGTGATAAGCTTGTTTAGTGTAATTATTTCATTCTCTGGAATTTCATATGGACTTAAAAATTTAATTAAAAATCTATTTTTAAAGACTAAATTATTAATTTGATTATCTAAAACATAATTTTTAAGTTTTTCCGCAGCTGTATAATTAGGGTTCAATACTGTAATTTTTTTAAATCCTTCATTAATAAATGCCATTTTAAAAATATTTTCATGGTATCCATAATGAGTACATCCAAGGAATATTATTAATTGGTCTTTAGTCGTTCCTTTAAATTTTTTTAAAGAATTTTTGACCCAGTGCTTAATTTGTTTTCTCACTACAACACCAACTGGATCATTCGAAATTTCATTTGCAAGATTAGGACATGACTGTTCTACGATCTGATTTTCAGATATTCCATTATTGAGAAGTTCTTTGTGGAAAGTTTTGTTATTGATTGTTGTAGGAGTGGCCATGATTATAGCCTTTGCCCCTGGATTTATTTTAAGCTTTTTAACAAGCAACTGAATCCCAATATTTACTATTCCATTTATTTTAAAAGATTTATCGGCTCGTAGAGCCAAATTGTCTAACAATACTGAAAGAGTTCCGCATGCAACAAAGATATTATCTGGTGAAAGCAGTCGTACAGTATTGCTGATTATTTTTTCAAACGTTATAATCTGTTCTTTCATTCCTGACATTTTATTGTATCCCCTATCGTTTGAGGGAACAGCGTTTATGTATGAGATTTTTATATTGAAGGAGATTTGATCAGAATTTTCAGGAACAGAGTAGTTCTTTAGGAGATGAATCAGGTGTGCACAAACTGATAGACCTCCCAATCCTGAGTCAGTAATTACGATATGCATGCTATAAAATTACAGCATGTGGGTTGTGTAGTATACAAACCACGTGAATGGATCCTATGATTATGCTAAAGTCAAACTATATATATTGACTGACTCTAAAATATATTGGAACCTTGCAATATTTGGTTGCTTTAAATATTTTAGCTAGACATGGATAGGAGGGACTTTCTGCTTGAGTTCAATATCTGATAGTATTTATAGGCTAATAATTTTCTATATAATGTATTTAATTAAAGTAATCATACTATTTTAAACGTCTTTGATACTGAGTTGTATTTTTCCTCTTCTATCTACACCTGTTGCCTTTACAGTTACAACATCGCCTTCCTTACAAACATCCGTCACTTTTTCGACTCTTCCTTCAGCCAGATTTGAAATGTGTACAAGTCCTTCTGTACCTGGAAAAACTTCTACAAATGCTCCAAAGTCCATGACTTTTTTAACAGGACCGGTATAGGTTTCTCCGATTTCAATTGTACGGGTGAGATTTTTTACTATTTCCAAGGCATCATCAACAGCATCATGGTTTTTGGACATTATAGATACAATCCCGTCATCATCAATATTAATTTTAACGCCAGTTTGGTCAACTATGCTCTTTATCATTTTTCCTCCGGGTCCGATTACAGTCCCTATTTTATCTTGTGAAATTTTATGAGTAATAAAACGAGGAGCATATGAAGATAGCCCCTTACGTGCTTCTTTCAATGCTTTCCCCATTTCATTTAAAATATGCAACCTTCCCTCACGAGCTTGCAACAAAGATTTTTCCACAACCTCGCGGCTAAGTCCCTTTATCTTAATGTCCATTTGCAATGCAGTAATACCATTCTCGGTACCAACTACTTTAAAATCCATATCTCCAAGATGATCTTCATCACCAAGAATATCTGAAAGAATTAAATGTTTTTTTCCGTCAGAAATCAGTCCCATTGCAATTCCAGCAGTAGCTTCTTTCAGTGGTACCCCAGCATCCATCAATGCCAATGATCCTGCACAAACAGTAGCCATTGAAGAAGATCCATTAGATTCCAGAATTTCTGAAACTAATCTGATTGTATATGGGAATTCAGTTTTTTCAGGTATTAGGGTGCTCAGTCCCCTCTCAGCAAGAGTGCCATGACCAATTTCTCTTCGACCAGGACCTCTAGGAACTCTTGTTTCCCCAACACTAAAACTAGGGAAGTTATAGTGCAACATGAATCTTTTAAATGAAATTCCATCAAGTGTTTCAATCATTTTTTCATCTTCACGAGCTCCTAAAGTAGTTATAGCTAACGCTTGTGTTTCTCCTCGAGTGAACAGAGCAGAACCGTGTGTTCTTGGTAAAACTTTTGTTTCACATGTAATAGGTCTAATTTCTTCAGGTTTGCGTCCGTCTATGCGAATATTTTCATTCAAAAGCCTCGAGCGCATTTCTTCTTTTTTAATATCTGAAAAAATTTTACCAAACTCTTTAACAGTATCAACCTCAGGGTTATCACCAATGATTTCTAGACTTATTTCATCATGTAGTTTGTCTAAATTTTCATACCGCTCCTGCTTATCTTTTATACTCAAGGCTTTTTTTAACCTATCAGATGCAGCAGCTTCGATTTTATTTTTTAATTCGGTATCTGTTACATGAGCTTCAACACTACGTTTTTTCTTTCCAACACTCTTCATTAACTCTTCTTGCATGGTTATAATTGGCTGTATCTCTTTATGACCATACCAGAGTGCATCAAGCATAACTGATTCACTGATGTTATTTGCCTCACCTTCAACCATCAGAATTGCATCTTTAGACGCTGCCATAAAAATATTTAGATCACTCTTTTCAAGCATTTCTGGACTAGGATTAATTGTGAAAACATCATCAATGCGACCAACTCTTATTCCTCCAATAGGATCATGAAATGGAATGTCGGAAATTGACAACGCAGCTGATGCGCCATTCATTGCTGCAACATCTGAAGGGTGAATTAAATCATGACTGAGGACTGTTGCCATAACCAATGTATCAGCAAGATAATTCTCTTCAAAAGAAGGTCTTAGAGGTCTATCAATTATTCTGGAAATTAAAGTTTCATGATCTGAAAGTCTAGATTCACGTTTTAAAAATCCTCCTGGGACTCGACCAGAAGCATAAGCTTTTTCTACATAAAATACAGATAGTGGGAAGAAATCTGCACCAGTACCCGATCCTTTTTCCGCTGTAACAGCAACAAGTACAACCGTGTCTCCATGCGTTACTAGTACTGAACCATTTGCCTGCTTAGCCATTCTTCCGGTTTCCAATTTAAAAGTAGCTGTTCCTAATTCTATTTCAACTGATTTCATTATTCTCCTGATATTCCACGTTCATTAATTTCATTATGGTTTATATTGAGCTGTAGTTCATTTTTTAATCAAAATTTCAAAGATTCCAATTTCAAGCTTTATATCTGCAGCTAAATAATACCAAACTTGATAATTAAAAAATCAAGAATAAGTTTTAATTCTTGAAAAGACATAATCACTTATAGTTTAAAGAGGGAAAGCAAAATGTGTATTAAAAAACACTGAGGTATTGAAAAGAAAAGATGAAGCATCGTCGGAATGATGTATATTTTTTGAAGGACAAACTAGTCATTTTATATCCTCAGTGATAACAGATGTGGTTCATTTGATTCTGATTTTTAGCTGTTTAGAAACAGTAGCATGACTCTCGCTATTCCTTTTTTTTAGAAAATTCATAAAATTTCTTCTCTGTCCTACCAGTTTTAAAAGCCCACGCCTAGAACTAAAGTCCTTTGGCTGTCTGCGCAAATGATCAGTCAATGAATTAATTCTTTCGGTTAATAATGCGACTTGTACTTCAGTTGAACCCGTATCGGCGGTATCTTTACCGAATTTTTTTATAATTTCACCTTTTCTTTTTTTTGTAAGCATCTACAGTATTTAATTCTCTATATGAAAACTTTATTAGGTTTAAAAAAATTAGAATTATTCTCCCATATTATTTGACCTATCGCAACTAAATTTTGGTTAGAGTCTGTAACTTTTGCCGGCAAAAGATTATTTCCCCTTTCACTGTTTATCTTTACTTTTTTAATCATTTCCTCATTTGTATATTTCATCGTCGAAATCTGAACGGTACGTCCATGTTTTATTTCAGAAATTATTTTGGAATCACCAGATAAAGTATAAAGGTGATTTAAAATTTCTATTGGACAAATCCACGGTATTTTATTTTCTAATCCTATTTTTTCTAGTTTTTGAAGACTGACAGAATTAGAACTATGGAACCATTTACCGCAGGATAATCTATCCAATGAAGTGAGGTGTGCACCAACTTTCAACAGATTTCCTAAATCATTGGCAAGGGAGCGTATATATGTACCCTTTGAACAATGAATCCAAATTTGCACATACGGAATATCAACAAATTCAACTATAAGCTTGTGGAATATAACAGACCTAGATATTTTGGGTAATTCTATGCCTTGCCTTGCTATTTTATAAGAAGGAATCCCCTTAATTTTTGAAGCTGAGAATGCTGGAACTTCTTGTAATTGTTCACCATGAAAGGATTTGACTGATTTTATAATTTCATCATAATTTAAGTTATTGGTGTCGCAGATACTTGTTAAAGATCCATCTGCATCAAATGAATCTGTTGATTCACCAAATTTACATACTGCACGGTAGGTTTTATCTGATTCATTAAAAAATGGAATCAGGCGGGTGGCTTTGCCTAAAAATATAGGTAAAACTCCTGTTGCCATTGGGTCTAGGGTCCCGAGATGTCCAACTTTTTTTTCTTTAAATATTCTTTTAATAAAACGAACTACCTCAAACGATGTCCAACCCTTGGGCTTATCAATGTTAATTATCCTCAAACAGCTCTTTAGATTTATCCAAAAATATAAAACTCAAAACCATAAATTTTATCATTTTGCATGGTCTTTTGTAAAAACCCCTTTAAGTAATGTTTCAATTTCATCACTATGGTCAAAGCCAGAATCATATTTAAATATCAATTGAGGCGTATTACGTGTTTTTAATAATTGGCCCAATTGCCTGCTGAAAAATCCTGAGGCATGGTTTAATGATTTTATTAAATCATCTTGGCCATCAGGCGGAAAAATTGACACAAATACTTTTGCAGATGTCAAATTGCCAGATGCTTCGACTCGGCTTATGGTAACATTACTAAATCGAGGATCATTGCTTTCAAAAAGAAGTACCTCTGAAAGACGTCGATGTAACAAAGAGCTGAGGTTTGTTTTTCCTGCCTTATTCATTTTGTCTTATGATAATTTTGCACTCTCTTCAATTTTTTCATATGCCTCCACAATATCGCCATTTTCAATTTCAGAAAATTCAAGTACCAATCCACATTCATAATTTTGAAGAACTTCCTGAACATCTTCTTTGAAACGTTTTAATGAAACTATAGAACCCTCATATATGTTTTTTTCATTACGAAGCACACGAATCATACAATTTCGATACATCTTGCCATTTGTGACAAGACCTCCAACTACCATTCCATTTTTACCGGAAGAAAATACCTCTCGGATTTCTAAATGACCTACAATTTCTTCACGAATTTCAGGCTCAAGCAGTCCTTCCATAGCGGCTTTTATATCATCTAATGCATTATAAATTACATCATATAGCCTTACATCAACTCCCTCATTTGCACGAATTTCTCTGGCTTTTGCATCCATTTGTACATTGAAACCAACAATAATTGCGTCGGATGCTGATGCCAATGTAATATCTGTTTCTGTCACATTACCAACAGCACAAAGCAGAAAAAGCGGTGATATCCGTTCATCACCAATTTGTTCGATTGAAGTCCTCAGTGCTTCAACTGAACCCTGCACATCCCCTTTTAAAATTAGACGAAGTTCTGTTGATTCGCCTTCTTCTATTTTGTTGAAAAGGTTATCTAGACTTGTTTTCTGCCTTTCGCGAATAGTTTCAGCTCTTAGTTTGTAAGCCTGTTCCTCCGCGATAAGTCGTGCATTTTTTTCGTCATCAAGAACTACAAACATTTCCCCAACCTCTGGAACATTACTTAACCCTGATATTTCAACTGGTATTGAAGGTCCAGCTTCTTCCATATTGGTACCACTTTCATTGAACATAGCCCTAATTCTTCCATGAATACTCCCCATAACAAAATAATCACCAATCTTTATTGTGCCTCGGTGGACCAAAACTGTACCAACAGGACCCTGTCCTTTACGTACCCTTGATTCAATGATAGTCCCCCTTGCTGAACCATTTGGTGTAGACTTAAGCTCCAGAATTTCGGCCTGCAAATGTATCATTTCGAGTAGTTCATCAATTCCCACTCCGTTTTTAGCAGAAACATTTACAAAAATATTACTTCCTCCTAAATCTTCGGGTATCAATTCATGGGTTAGTAATTCCTGTTGTATTCTCAAAGGATCTGATTCTGGTCGATCAATTTTATTAATGGCAACTATGATTGGTACATTTGCAGCGCGTGCATGTTGGATAGCTTCAATTGTTTGTGGCTGAACTTTATCGTCTGCAGCAACAACCAGAACAACTATATCAGTAATATTTGCGCCTCGCGCACGCATTGAAGTAAATGCTTCATGTCCGGGAGTATCAAGAAACGTGATGCTATTCCCACCTACTTCAAGGTGATATGCTCCGATATGCTGCGTTATTCCTCCTGCTTCTCCCGATGCAATTCGGGTCTCACGAATTTTATCAAGCAAAGAAGTTTTTCCGTGGTCAACATGTCCCATTATTGTCACAATTGGAGCACGGGATTCAAGTTGAGAATCATCCAATTGATCTTCCTTTAAAAGATCAGATAATTCAAAAGTTTCTAAATCAACTGTTATATCAAAATCAGCTGCAATAAGTTCAGCAGTTTCGCCAGATATTGTTTGGTTAATTGTAGCCATAACGCCTAAAGACATAAGTTTTTTCAAGATTTCAGGGACTTTAATCCCGATCAATCCTGCAAGTTCTGCTACACCAACTTGATTCCCAATTCGTATACTTTTCTTTCTGGGATTAAAAACATGCTTGGTCTGTTCAGTTTCAAGCGTTTTTTCTTGGCCTTTTGTACTGAGTTGATTTTTTTGGACAGATTTTTTTTGCCGGCGTGGTCTTCTTTCATGGATATTATAATAGTCCCTTTGTCCCCCTCCACCTCTTCGTCTAATTTCCGCGTCTGGACGCCGGATGAGTTTACTTTTTTCAGGGAAATCATCTTCTTCTGCATTCGAATGCTTGAATACGTATTTAGTTTTTTTTGATTTCTTTTCAGCCTTGGAAGTCTCGGAATCATCCGCAAAGACATTTTCATCAGCAGCGGGTTGTGCATCTGATAAATTATCTGTCTGATCTGGACTAGTAGCTATTTCCTTAGGTAATTCAATAATATTATTTTCAACAGATTTTTCAATATCCGAAGGAGTCAGTTTTTCATTATGATTTTCTAATTCATTAGTTTTATTTGATAAATCACCCTTTTGTGCCTGGGATTTTTCAAAAATCCTTGGAACAGTAGAGTTTAAGTTTATTTTATCTGATTCAAGATTGTTTTTTATTTCCCCTTTTGCACCAATTTCTTCAAGATTAGGAGGTCTATCTGCTTTTTTTCTTCTAACTCTCCTTTTAGGGGTATCTTCTATTTCTTCATCGTCATCATCAGATTTATATTTGGTAGAAATAGTTACTATTTTAGAAGATTTAACTATTTCACTTTTTTCATGTATTTCATTTTCATCATTTGTTTTTTCAGTCGGTTTATTCCGAAGTATAGTCGTTCTTTTTACGCCTTCAGGAACAACAATGCCTGTAGCACTTTTTGCCATTTTTCTAACTATTTCAGCTTGTTCCACTGAAATCTCAGAGAAATTTCCTGTTACAGGAATTCCAGCTTTACGCATTTTACTGAGAAGTTGTTTTGCCGGCATATTTAATTCTTTTGCTAGCTCAAAAACTCTTACTTCAGACATCTCTCAAGTTTATTTTTGTAGTAAATATTACTGAAAAAAATTTATTTTTATGTTTTTCTCATGATGCATCTGACTCCAATTCGCTTTTCTCTTTTGTGCTACTTTTTGTTTGATCTGGAATTGCTTTACTATCAGAAATAGATTCAAGTTTATCACTTGCTTCTTTATCAATATCTTCAATTTCTTCAGTAATCTCTTCTGACGGATGATCATCAATTTTTTTATCTACGATTAACTCTTGTGGTTCTTCAGAAACTTCTGATTTTATAAGTTCTACTTCATGCTCGGTGTTTTCAGGCTGGGGTTCCTCCTGATCTTTATCATCTGCAGATTTTTCGTCTGTTATTTCATCTTTATCTTTAGTTTCTAATATATTTTCTTTATTTTTTTCTCCACTTTCACTTGATTTTGCTAATTCTTTTTCTAACTGTTCATCAATAGAAAGGTCTTCTTCTTCTGAAGCTACAACATTTATTTTGTAACCAATTAATTTTGATGCTAAGCGCACATTTTGACCCTTATGACCGATTGCAAGAGAAAGTTGATTTGGACCTACCACTACATCAATTTGTTTTTCATCTTCATCAATTTCAAGACTGTCTATTTCTGCAGGTGCTAACGCATTACAGGTATATACATCTATGTCTTCGCTCCAGCGCACAATATCTATTTTTTCTCCGTGTAAATCATTAACAATTGTCTGCACTCTACTCCCACGCATACCTACACATGAACCTACTGGATCTACTTCATCATCTGTTGAATATACAGAAATTTTTGCCCTTCTCCCTGGCTCTCTTGAAGCACTTACTATTTTAACTATACCATCGTAAATTTCTGGGACCTCCATTTCGAACAACTTAATTAATAATCCAGGATGTGTTCTTGAAATTGTTAGTTGTGAATCTTTGTGAGGATTATCATTAACATCTAGCAGCAATACTCTAACGTGATCACCAAAAGTGAAGTTCTCACCGTATATTTGCTCCCTACGGAAGAGATATGCTTCAACTTTGTTTTGAAAACTAAAAGCAACGCGACCGTTCGGTTCAACTCTTAAAACTGTTCCTGTTAAAACTTCTCCAATTTTTTCTGTGAAAGTTGAAACAACCATTTGCCGTTCAGCTTCTTTTAAGCTACCAAAAATTATTGGTCTTGTTGAATGTGCAATCCGCTGAAATTCTCGGTCACTTATCTCATACTCTACTTCGTCTCCAATATTTGCTTCAGGATCTATTTCAAAGACATCTTCTACAGAGATTTCATTGTTGGTGTCCTCAACTAAATCGACTACCTCCTTAAAATGATAAAGATTAATATTCCCTGTTTTTTCGTCTATTTGTCCCTCAATTTCTTTATATGGAAGTTTCCTTTGAGCTGCCTGAATAATTGACTGCTCCACAAGTTTTTTAACCACCTCATGATCAAGCCCCTTCTCTTTAGAGAAGTCTTTTATTATTTCGTATAGGTTTTCTTTCAAGTTGTACCTTTTTCATTATGTTCAAATTTTTAGTATCAAAGAATAAATTCAAAATTTTAATAGTGGCTCCAGATTAGCTCTTGTTATTTGTGAATAAGGTATGACAATATCCGAGTCCTTGGTATCTGGAAGTATGCATATTGTTTCTCCATCACATTTTTTCAAATCACCAATCACAGTTAATAGTCCTTCAAATTTATTTTGCAATTGTACCTTGATACGTTTGCCTATTGAAGATTTAAAATGATCAGGTGTTTTTAATTTTCTAAATATTCCAGGTGAAGAGACTTCCAGCACATAATCTTTAAATTGTTGATTAAATTTTAGAAATATTTTCTTAATAACTTGATTAGCATTTGCGCAATCATCTATTTTAACACCGCTGGGGCTGTCTATATAAAGTTGAATTGTTTTTTGCGCTTTAAATTGACCAATGTTGACCTCAATCAAATCAAAACCTTCATTTTTAAGAGGTTCAGATAAAAGACTTATGATTTGTTGTTCTACGTTTAACATAGTATGTTAATTAATTAATTCAACTAATATTGTAATATAATTAACTAGACAGTTTAACACCATGTTTTAATGTTGTCGATTCCTTTTTTAAGTGGAATTTAAGCTCTTCTATATAAACTCAAATAGTTTACAATTTCTGCCAAAAATTTCTTTGCATTATTATCAGGTAATTTATTTATGGCTGTAGACGCAAATTTTACATGTTCATAACAGTATTTTGAAACAGCATCTAGTGCCCCAGTAATTTTAGCTTCATCAATAAACCAGTCAACATCAGAATTTGAAACAGTTTCACGAGACTTGTACAAAATTTCCCGAGCCCTTTCAGAATCCTTTTCTGAAAGTCTTTCCAGTAATTCAATAGTAATTAAAGTGCGTTTACCTTCTGCAATGTCTCCTCCACGCTCTTTACCATAGCCACCAGAACCTGCTTTGGGAGATTCATTCTCGTTTTCTTCAATTAGATTTAGTAAATCATCTCGTACCTGAAAACCAATTCCTATTGCTTCACCAAAACTTCCAATTATTTCTAACTCATGTTTAGAAGCTCCAGCTATCATTGCTCCGCACTGGCAAGGACCCTTACCAGAGTACCACCCTGTTTTTTTGGTGATCATGTCAAGATACTCTTTCCGATTTGGGAATTTGTTATCTACTACCCAGCCTATGTCAAGTGACTGACCTACAAAAGTGTAATGCATCAATAAGTTCATATGTTTGTGAATTTGTAAAGCCAACTGACTACCTAATCTTGTATGGTTTTCAAGCAGTATCTCGTGTAAAAGGCAATGTAAGGCGTCACCAGAATTCATGGCTAAGGCTGTCCCATATTTGCGATGTAATGTCGGTTCGCCTCGTCGAAGTAGGGATTCGTCTTCTATGTCGTCATGAATTAATGCAAAATTATGAAATAATTCAAGTGCAATAGCTGAAATCATTGCGTCATTTGGATCTCCATCAAATAATTCACAGCTTAGTAATACAAGAGCGGGACGAAATCTTTTCCCTCCACGTTGAGGATAATCTCTCATTAAGTCATAAAGATATTTTTTTGGCTCATCTTTTGGAATATGTCTTATTGTTTCTTTCTCAATCAATTCACTAACTGTGTTTAGATATGATTTAAGATCTTTATGATTCCTTGAAAAAATTTTTTGGGAATCTGGTTTTTTTTTGTAAATTTCGAAAGACAAAATTTGAATTATTTATTTGAATGTGTTTTAAAGTGAATAAAGTTTTGGAATGCGAAAATTTATTTTAATGCGATGATTTGATTTTTCTAACTCTTCAAAAGGCAAAACGACACTCATTCGCTCTGAGCCTGGTAGAAATTCTATTAAATGAAATTTATTTTTTGGCTTTAAGAATGCTTTTGAAACATCTAGCAAACTGTTTATAGAATGATCATTTATTTTAAGTACAACTGCATTAGAAAGATTTTGGTATCCTATATTAATTGCATCGGGAATAACTTGTGTTACTAGAACCACTCTAGAAATATTTTTTGGAATTATTTTATTTGTATCATAGTTATTATCTGAATTATTATTCTTTGGAATCATCACGGTTTTATTTTGCTCTAAAAATAAACGTAGACGTAAGGGCGCCCTAGTTCTCCAATTTTTCCCCCATATGGAAAGGTAGTCAATTGTTAATTCCTGAAATAAAAAACCTCCCTGAATAATATATCTAGGTGGAAACCCCACTCTCTTCATTGGAACAAGGTTTGAGTCATTTCCATATGTTTTTACCTTTGTATTTAACGTCAATGGTTTTTTGTCACGAATCACACTTAAATTTACATAATCGCCTGCTTTATACTGATCTAGGAAAAGCAAATCAAAAAGAGTAAATCCCCAATTTGGATGGTTGATTTTACCATTGTGAGAAATTTTTAACATACCAATGGTGGTTAAATAATCACCAACCTTTAGTACATCCGATCCTGTACCATGTGGCAAAATCTGGCTAATCATAATCCCAGATTTATTTTCAGGAATGCCTAAGTACTCTTTAATGCTTCCTTGAGGGAGGCGACGCCACTTAAATCCCCGATGAGTTAGGCCTTGAAATTTATCACTCCCTACTCGATTTAAAAATTCAAGCAGCATTCCCGCAGGCAATGCTTTAGCTACACTTCTATTTGAATCAAGAACCATTGCAATAGTTTTGTTGTCCTGCAGAATTGGGTATCCATGCCTACTTTTAGAAAGACCGCTGATTTTCAAAATAGGTACCCATGCATCACTTTTCTCGCGATGTCCTATAGTCATTCTTTCGATAGATCCGGATTCAAAATCCCATTCATCTGGAGACTTAATAATTAATGAGTAAATTGATTTTGATTCGTCATTTTTAGAAGATTTTGCAGAGAAAAATTGTACGGGTTTAAGTTGACTCCAAAACTTTGCATTATTTATTTCAATCAATGCCAGATTTGCCGCAAAATCCATGCTCATCAATTTTCCCTGAAATGGAACTCTAATGTCTTTTCTGGTTGCCTCAATTAGAGTTGCGTTAGCAACTAATTCTGCCGTTGTCATCAGGTAAAGGTTTCCACTTTTAACATTTTCAGATGAAAGGTTTTTTGGTGATTCAGGAAGACTAACGACTAGTCCTAAGCCTGTTTGGGTAGATATGTCCCCCTTTTCCCAGGGAATGCGCCAATCATATGATTGCTGATAAGTTTTAAGTAGAACAGCTTGTTTGAACCATGGATTTATATCTGGTGCTTCTGCTTGCAATTCAAGAGGTGTACTTAATAAATTTATATATATATAAAATACTGCAGAATATAATAATTTATTATTTTTAAACATTAATAATTATTTTTGGTGTTATTTAAAATGTATGAGCTTTCTTCAATGCCATAATTTTTGAGTATTGAATTATGCTGTGCCAAACTTTTTTTAAGATTAAGCACAATTGGCAAGTTATTCCATTTGCTTTCAAAAACAACATGTTCAGTTTCACTTGGTATTTTTTTCAACATTTGATCTAAATGTGACAAAGAATTTATTGGCTCTTGGTTTAATTTACTAACAATGAAGTTACGTAAATTTGTATATCCACTGTTTATTGAAGCAGGCAAAACATGGCTTAAGATAACAACTTGTTGTCGGCGAGTATCTGGACGTTCGACTTCCCTGTACCAGTGTTCATAAGCTAAAGGAGGCAGTAGGTTCCCCGGGGAATGAATATAATTACGACTTAATGCAATAAATACTAATCCACCAAAAATAAGGTATTCAGGACGTTTATCATAACTATTTCGCATTTCTTCTCCAAAAGGAGGAGCTTCTAACTTAAGTAAAAGATCTTCAAAATTTCCGTTTCTCCAAACTTGTAATTTAAGATGATCACCAATTTGGCGATTTTCTGCTTCAATGTAAAAAGCTACTTGCTGCTCTCCATAATTAACCATACCAGCAGCATCAATTTTTAAATCTTCAATCTTAGTAAGTACATCGCCGGTTTTTATAACGCCATCTGCTGATGAGAAAGGTACAATCCTTTCTACAAGAATTCCTCCTGATTCTTCCGGAAGACCTAAATATTTACGATGGTGTTTATTTATCAGTGGACTAGTCTCGATTCCTATTTCTGGGACGCCGTCATAAGTTCCATCCTTGATGTCAATAAGAAAACGTTTTATCAATGGGACAGGAATAAAATATCCAACATCATTGAGATTTAAATTTGACTGGAAAGCCACACCTATTGCTTGTCCAGACTGGGTTACTGGTCCCCCACTATTCCCAGGATTTATAGCTGAATCAGTTTGAATTAGAAGGTGTGAGTCAATACCTGGATGTACATAAGTGCCAAATTCAATTCTTGAAACGACTCCCTCTGTTCGGGATAATTCATGTCCCCCAACAGGATATCCATATGCCCGTACTCTGCTCTGAAGGTCTGGGACACCACCTAACTTGAGAGGAGTAAGATTCTTGTAAAAATCATGGTCTCGAACTTTAAGAAGTGCTAAATCTGAATCATGAGCAATAGCAACAACGTCAGCCAGAAAAGGATTTGGACTTGATAATTTATTCACTAAAAGGATCCGAGTATCACTTACTACATGAGCATTTGTTAAAATAAAACCATCATCTATTAAAAAACCGCTTCCCTCACCTTTTGTCGTGTTTTTCATTTTCCATGGGGATTTCCAGTTTGGTCTTTGTTGAAAATTTGTAATTCGAAAAACTGATTGTTCTATATTGTCTGAATTAGCAAAACCATAACTTGAAGAAATCAAGCTAATACTTAAAATTGTAACCAGAATAAAAATTTTTGATCTATCAGGTAAGAATTTCACGACAAATAGTTAGTTATTTTTTAAAAAATTATTTATAGGATATTTGCAAAGAGATATTTGAAAGAAATTTTATATAATAAAAACTAAAATTCCCGTTCCTAAAATTATACGGTAAATCACAAATAATAGGGTACCATGCATTTTAAGGAAACGAAGTAAGAACTCTATAGATATGTAGCCAAAAATAAATGAGGCAAAAACTCCCACAATTAAGTTCAGGTAATCACTATTGTTAATCCCTTTTTCCAAAAATTCTGAAAACTGATAAATCCCACTACCTAATATAGCTGGTATTCCTAATAAAAAAGAAAAACGAGCAGCCTCCTCGCGTTTCAGACCTACAATTAAACCTCCCATTATTGTTGAACCTGAACGTGAACAACCTGGAACTAGGGCAAGTGCCTGTGCAAGTCCAATTACCTGAATTTGTAAGAATTTCAATTGACTTATTTTTCGGTTGAGATGAGAAAGCTTCTCTGCAGCGAATAAACAAATTGCCAAAATAATCAGTACAGTCCCAATTACCCAAAGTTGGCGGGCATCTGTTTTGATGATATCTTTAAATCCCAAACCTGCTACTACGACAGGGATTGTTGCTACAGCAATGCTCCAGGCAAGTTTAGAATCGGATGTTTCAAATAAATTCCTATTCCATAAGCTCACTATTGCTGCCCTCAAAAGTGTTACAACATCACTCCAAAAATACATTATGACAGCCAGCAAGGTGCCAAGTTGAATAACTGCAGAAAATTCTGCCCCAGGGTCTTGCCAGCCTAGCAAATAGGGAATAATTCGTAAATGTGCAGTGCTGCTTATAGGTAGAAATTCCGTCAGTCCCTGAACTATTCCCAGTACAAGGGCCTGAATCC